>JBAOIA010000012.1:900000-1133659 GCA_037045145.1 Bacteroidia bacterium | reverse complement strand
TCTTTTGGTTTTGCGAAGGGTCGGCTTGTGTGTTGGGCAAAACCAAATGTGCCATTTGTGCGGCTGGCTAAAATTGTTTTTAAAAAATGTGCGGTGGGAAAAAATAAAAATACAGAAGCGTTGGCTTTTGGGTCGGCTGTCTGATGGTTCACTTGTTCTGTGTCTTATTTTCCTGTTTCATTCTGTCGTTCATTTTTACTCGGTTCGTTCTTTAGGCTTGCAGGTAACGTTTTGCGGCTTGGCGAAGTGGCGGATTTAAAAGCACGTACGTTCAATTTAGCACAAATGTTAATAGAAAACCGAATGTTCAATTTAGCACTTCAGCCGCCATTTTGCCAAACCGCTGTTCAAGCGACACCTTCGGTGAGTTTTGTATTTTGCTATTGACATCATAAGCAAAGATACGGACATTACCTTTCATCAAAAAATATATTATGAAAGGAAACACCATTTCTTTAAAACCACTCAATGAAAGTGGCAAAAGATGGTTGCAAAAGACTCTGCAACTTTTACAAATACAAGAGTACGGCAAGGGCTCTGTGCGCAACTACCTGCAAGAGCTCACCTTGCTCTTTAAGCATTACAACAATTTGCAAGTGGAAGAATTACGGCAAGAACACATTGAGCGTTATGTGCTATTTATTAAAGAGAACCATAGGGTAGGCCGAGCCAAATGCAGGAGTGTGGCACAAGCCTGTAGTTACTTTTTTAAGAAAGTTATGCCATCGGATTATATCGTTCCCAGCAAGCTTTACCCTAAAAAACAATTTGTGCTTCCTGATATTATGACAGAGCAGCAAGTAGCCCAACTGTTTAATGCATCGCTTTCTTTAAAAGAATACTGTGTTGTGGGGTTGCTTTATGGCTGCGGTATGCGCATTAGCGAAGTGTGTGATTTAAAGATTAGCCATATAGACAGCACCAACCAGCGTATTAAAGTAGTACAGGGTAAAGGCGGAAAAGATCGTTTCACCTTACTGCCACAAAGTTTATTGATTCAGCTTAGGCAGTACTATTTACAGGCCGGACGCCCCAAAGAATACCTGTTTACCAGCCAACAGACCAAGTGTGCTGTTCATGTACGCAGCATGCAGTTGGTGGTAAATAGTGCCATGCAAAAAGCAGGATTCGAATGCGGACGGTTTACGGCACATACCCTGCGACACTCCTTTGCTACGCACCTGCTCAATCAGGGCAATAATATTCATGTGATAAAAACACTGCTTGGCCATAGCAAGTTAGAAACCACCATGATTTATCTGCACCTGCAACACCACACCCAGCTTGGCATTGTATCTCCCTTAGAAAGATTGGGTGGTGGAACAAGCGGAAATTAAGCAAAGGCTTCAAACCAGAATCTTTGCCCACCACAGTGGACAGCAGTTTAATCCGTACAGTCAAAGTGTGTTGAAAAAGTTGTCCGATTGCCATACGTTAAGGTTAGGCATGCATGTTTATCGCTGCAATACTTGTTCTCACCAACATCACCAATATCATAGTTGCGGCAACCGGCATTGCCCCAATTGTGGTGGCTTAAAGCGCGAACAGTGGCTGCACGACAGAATGAGTGAGTTGTTGCCCACCACCTATTTCCATATCGTGTTTACCCTGCCGCAGCAATTAAGAAGTCTGGCCATGGGCAACCGCAAAGCAGTTCTTAATTTGTTGTTTGAAGCAAGCAATTATACGCTTAGAAAATTGGGTAGTGATGAAAAATATCTTGGAGGAACACCGGGCATCATCAGCATTTTGCACACCAACGGACAAGACTTAACTTTTCATCCGCACATACATTGCATCGTGAGTGGTGGTGGCATAGATAAAGAGGGCCGGTGGCAAAAAGAGAAACGCAGGACCGGTAACTTTCTTTTTCCCAGAAGAGCGATGGAAAAGATTTTCAAGGGCTATTTCTTAGAAAAACTGTTAGCATTAAAATTCAATCATCAACTGAATATTGAAGATGAAAAAATGTTTGAGAAAACAATGGGAGAATTGCAGTTCATCAAGTGGAATGTATATGCCAAACGTCCTTTTGGCGGGACACAACAGGTGTTGGAATACTTAGGCAGATATACGCATAAGGTTGCTATTACTACGCATCGGATAATGGCAATAACCGACACAACCATCACATTCAAATACAAAGACTACCAAGATGACAACAAACAAAAGTTGATGACCTTGAGCCATGAAGAATTTTTGCGCAGGTTTGAGCAACACATACTGCCCAAAGGTTTTGTGAAGATACGGCACAGTGGGTTTTTATCCCATCAGAACAAAACAGAGCGTTTAAAATCTATTTGCAGGCAATTAAAAATAGCAGAGCCACCACTAAAAGTAAAACTACCCGTAACCACTTTAGCAGCGATGAAGTACGGTGTGGATATTACGCAGTGTAGTGTTTGTAAAACTGGAACCTTAGAATTACAGGCAACCTATATCAACATAGCACGGCAGGGTGTACAGTTAGTAAATGTAGCGCTGTTGCACAACAAAGGCTCTCCACAAAAGATACAAAAACCTGTTAAACAAATGCGATGACAATAACAAACATAATGACAGCATCTAAAATCCTAAGTATCTTGGGTAGGGGAAGTTGTGTGTTTAAGCAAACCCAATCATCCGCAAACATGCGAAATACTACAACCGGTAACTATAAAAAGCACTAAATCACAAAGAACCAAAGCTACAAAACCTCCTATACAAAAAATACCGGTGTCGCTGAACACCGAATAGCAAAAAGCCCTGAAGTGTTTTCTACTCTCAGGGCTTTTTTGCATTAGGGCTTTTTTCTATTCGGCATAATGTTAGCTGTTCGTTGCTTTTCTTTCTCAATTATTTTCGTTTGTTTGGGTTAATAGTTTCTTTGTTAATTCAAGGTCGATTGAGCTGTCATTTTTAATTGCCATAAAATATTTTGTCTGCCAACTTTGAGTTTTCATAGCTTGTTTATTTGTCGTAATGTCCCAAATTGGATAAACTCTTATTCCACGTTTTCCTGCTTTTCCGTTCTTTGTTATTATTCCATTGTCTGCTAACACCGATTTCGGAAAAATAAATTGTCCAAAATTTTCGTCATTCCTTGCCGTTATAATCACAAAATCAAAGTTGTCTTCATAATCAAATGGTTCAGTTATTCCGTCTTTGTTTCGTTTCCAAATCGTTACAAACTGTCCTGCTTTTGTTGGTGTAATTTTAGAAATTCGTTGTTCAATTATTTTTCCGTTGAGTTCAAAAGTACAAGCTCCATATTCTCTACTTTCTATGTTTTGTTTCAAGTTTGTCAAGTTAAAACCACATTTGTCATAAACTAATTCTTTCACAATTTTTAGGTCGCTGTGAATTGAGTTTAAAAGTGTCAAAGTGTTTTCAGTTGTCATTTATTCTGTCTCTGTTTTATCTATTCGTTTCTTGTTTGGATGTCACTCTGCAATGACAGCTAACGGTTTCGGGCTTTGCGTTGGTGGGCTTTTGAACCCGTAAACTGTCTGCCAGCACCAACGTTTATTAATTGCTCAAATGTTTCTATTTGCACTGTCCGTCCACTAATGCAAAACCCGTGTTAGTGGCAGTTATGTCTTTCGTTAAATAGTCAACCTTTAGAGCTGTCTGCATAGATTAGTTTGTCTCTATTTTCTTGAAGAAAATTGTTTGCTACCTTACAATTAAGAAGCCAATAAGGAAGTTCACCGTATTTTCCAACAAATAGTTCATATTCCCTTTTAAAAAACTGGGTCGAGTCTAAGCTTGTCACCTCTTGTAAAATAAATCTTTCCAAGTCAAGAGTATTCGAGTTGGCATTAAGAAAGTCTTTTAGTCGATTCATTTTTAATTTAAATAATTCAACCAACCATTCAGTTTTCTCTGGGCGAGGACACTTTTCTCCTGTAAAGTCATTTCCTCCGCCAAACTCCCAGTCGGTAAAATGATAATGATAACTCAGTATTTTGTCAATTTTTTGTATTGCGTGTTTATTTTTCATTCTAATTGCCACTAACGTTTTCGCGCTTTATTTCAGTTTGGGTTTTGAAACACTGTCTACCGAAATGCTACTAACAAAGCTAAATGTTTTTTAGCCATTTGCAAAGCATAAATAACTGTCCTTCCCGAAGGGACAACTTTTGCAAATGCCTTATACTTCCGCCCAAATTGAATAAAGCGTGTGTTAGTGGCAGTTATTATTAATACAAAATTGTTTATTGTTAAGTTGCTTACGAGGAGGTCACTTCATGCGACCTCTTTTCACCTTTTTCATAAATTACATTAGAGCGACCTACAATTAAGGAATCTAATTTTCCAATATTGGCTTCGTCTTTGTCGGCATATGAAAATCTGTTTAAAACATATCTCATTGCATTGAGTCTAGCTCGTTTTTTACAGTTTGATTTAATAACAATCCAAGGTGAATCTGAAGTGTCTGAATAGAAGAACATTTTTTCTTTAGCGTCTGTATAATCATCCCATTTGTCTAATGAGGCTTTATCAATTGGCGATAATTTCCATTGTTTTAGTGGATGATTTTCCCTGTCGTTAAACCTTCTTTTTTGTTCGTCTTTACTAATAGAAAACCAAAATTTAAATAGATATATGCCACTTCGTATTAAGTTGCGTTCCAATTCCGGAACCTCACGCATAAACTCTAAATATTCCTCTTCATTACAAAATCCCATTACTTTTTCTACTCCTGCTCTGTTATACCACGAGCGATCGAATAGAACAATTTCTCCTTTAGATGGGAAGTGCTTGATGTATCGCTGAAAATACCATTGCCCCTTTTCCTCATCTGTTGGTTTCTCTAAGGCAACAACCCTCGCACCCCTTGGGTTGAGATGTTCCATAAGGCGTTTAATTGTTCCTCCCTTACCTGCAGCATCTCTTCCCTCAAATAAAATCACAACTCTGGCACCGGTTTCCTTGACCCATGATTGAAGTTTTAATAGTTCTACCTGTAATTTATACTTTTGTTTTTCATAGTTTTTTCTTGTCATCAGATATTCATAAGGATATCCGCCTTGATGCCAAACTTTTGACAAAACCTCATCAGGATGTTTCTCAACCTGATTATTTTCTAAATCATTTGTTAGTAGTTTAATAACCTCTTTTCTCTCTTCCTCAGAAAATTTTTCCAAATAGTCGTTTAAAGACATTTTCTTATTTTTAGACTTTCCGATTATATCTTCAAGTGCAGCCACTTCTTTTTCAATTTTGGCTTCATGTCTAACCTGAATTGTTTTGTTTTGAATCTGACTAGGGCTCTTCCCTTTTATAACGTCTCCCGATGAGACTCTTTTTAGCTTTGCTAATGTAGTATTGGTTGGTGGCGAACTTGCTTTTTTTATTGCTATTTTCTTTCCCATTTCGAATGTTTAATTTTTATTTAAGTAAATGCTAAATTTCGCAAAGTTACATCCTATAACATTCGAAAAAAATGATTTTAGTCATCTCTGGAAGAAGTAGTCCAGTAAGGATAATGATTAGGCGGTATTTTAATTTTTTGCAGAGTCTGTCTAAGCCGGCGACCTAATTGCCGCTAACGAAGAAGGGATTAAAGAAGTTTTTAAAAAGGGGGATTAGATGCACAACTGTTTGTTTACGCACCACTGTTTGATAGAAGTACAACTGTTCGTTAACCACTCAAAGCCCCCTTTTTAAAAATTTCTTTTAATCTTTATGTTATCCGCTGCCCTGCTGTTCGTTCGGAGTTCGTCAGTTTGAAGTCCGCACCAAAGTTTGTTCAAGGCGATGATACCTGTTTGATTTTTCATTTCCTCTGCAGTTCAAAGATGGTGATACTCCTTCAGATTTTTAATTATCTCTTTCACTTTATTGTTTGTTGTGTCAATGTCTGATGCCTTTTGATAAAGTTCAACTGCTTTTTCGTATTGCTTAATGTTGCTGTAACTGTAAGCACATTCAAAGTATGCATCAAAATAATTTGGATTCACTTTAAATGCTTTCTCGTATTCAGAAATTGATTTCTGCCACTCTCCATTATGTCTGAACAAAAGTCCTTTGTCGTAAAGTGATTTGAAGTCATTTGGATTTGCAGTTATCAAACTGTCCAGTCGCTGTAATTCTCTTTTATACTTTTCTTCATTTTGTTTATCGTGGTCGGCTTTTGCAGAAGATAAAAAAACATGTCCGTCCCACTTAAATTCAGAACCTCTGTCAACTGTGAATTGTCGCACTGTGTAATAAACTGAAAACAGCAAAACAAAAACTATGAGAACAGAAATCAGCTTGTTGGAATTGAAGTCAACCTTTTTGGTGAATTTATAAATTGCTCCGATTGCAAGTGTCCAAAAGATAAGCGGAAGTATGTAAGCCAAGTCGCCAAGTCCGTGTCCAAAAGTCAAAGAGCCAGAAAAAGAAAGCACAACAACCAAAATAAAAAATATGGCTGCCAGTCCAAGTGTTAGTCGTGTAAAACTATTCATTAAAACTTTTTGAAGTTAATAGGTCCGCCACAACCTGATTCAATAATAGCTGATGTTCCATTTCCAAAAGTTATTTCAAGGTCATGTTTGAATTTTGTCCAGAAGTCATTTTGATGTTCGCAGTTAATGTGGCAAGCAACAATTTCTTTTTCACTGATTAGATAAATGCAGGGAATTGTTTTTGCAGATTGTCCGCTTACTCCCCACTTTAATTTACCGCAATCACCGCCAAAACAATTCATCAAACTGTCAAGAGCTGCGGTGCATTGCTTGTCAGTTTCATATTGGTAAAATGAAAGATAGAGTCGCTGATAAACTGTTTGCTTGTAATTGTTAACGAAAGAAGTTTTGCTTTTGAGAGTTACTTTTTTCTTCCAAGTCGGGTTAGTTCTTGTATCAAGTGTGTATTGTTGTCCCGCACCGTCAAGATTGTCTTTGCTGATTGTAAAGTCAGCCGAATAATTTTTTACAAAGCTGTCAACCTTTGCTTGAAAGTCAGTCGCAGCAGTTTGCTGTCTGCCGGTCATACCCGTCAAAACAAAAGTTGCTAAAGTCAATATGATTAAAGTTGCTCTCAACATTGTCGGTCTAAGATAGGATGTTTTGTATTTCGTCTGTTCATTTCTTGCAGTCAGTTTCAAGTTAGCACTGTCGCCATAGGGTTGCGGATAACGGTTTGCAGATTTGCGATGGGCGGGCTTTTCAGCACAAATGTTTTTTCGGAGAACTGAACTTCCTTTAACCACAAAACTGTCTACGAAGCACGAAACCCCGCCTATTGCAAATGTGCTGTTATAGGTGGTTTTTCTCATTGTCAGTATATGCTCATGAGTTGATACTTTGGCTTTGTCACCTTACCTGTCTTAGTGTTTATTAGAATTGCTTCTGCTGTTTGTCCTCCGTGATTTTCGTTTTCTGTCCACCTTGCTATTTGCCAAAAAGTATTGAGACTGTCGACTTGCAATGTAACCTCCATGTCAGGCATTTTGAATCCTTTCTTTTCTGCAATCTTTAAAGCGTCAAAGTAAGAAATCGGATACCTCTTGTCATAGTCAATTATGCTATCAAGTTTACCTGTCGTTGAATAATACTTCCAAACCCCAACATAATTGTGATGAGCATTTGTCATAATTCCTTCTTCTTTCAATTGTCCATTCTCATAATACTCTTTCCAGTTGTCAAGCTTGGTTAACTCGTTTTGATATACTTCTATGAATTTTGCCCCTGAAACATATTTTCCTCGAATAATACTAAAGTTTGCACTGTCGATATATTCACGGTCTCCACTTGTCCTTAGAGTGTCTTTTATTTCAAAAATGGGTGTGTTGGCTACTTGAACAAATGAGTCTGTTCCATTGATGCTGACTTGCTTGTCTATCGGATTTGTGCAAGCTGTCAAGGTCAAAATTAATATTGTCGGTATTGTCTTCATAAAATCACCTATAACTAGCTTATATACGAGTAAAACTTTCGCTTATCTACCCAAATTGGGTAGATTGTAGCCATAAATTGGCGTTTTATTCTTATCTGGTTATTTTCTGTTTTTTTATTCATAAAAAATCAAATGGCGATTTAATTTGTTGTAAACTTTTGGTACTTACATGGGTATAAATTTCTGTTGTTTTACTGCTGTTATGTCCTAAAATCTCTTGTATATATCTTAAATCGGTACCGCTTTCCAGCAAATGCGTGGCATAACTATGTCTTAACCAATGTAAAGTAACCGGTTTTGTAATTTTTGTTTTAGCTATACTTTGTTTTAACACATTTTGCAAACTCCTTGCATCATACCTATTACCCTTAGTTTGACCTTCAAATAAATAATACTTGGGTTTTGTGGCCTTATAATACTCCCTCAACAAAACAATAATCTTTTCACTCAGTGGCACAATTCTGTCTTTTTGCCCCTTAGCATTTTTAACATGAAGTATATTTCTCTTAGAATCTATATCATTTGGCTTTAAACTAAGTATTTCTCCGCACCTTAATCCACAAGCATATATTAAACTAAGCATAGCTTTGTGTTTAATGTTTGTGGGTGTGTCAAGTATAGCTTTTACTTCTTCCTTACTAAGTACATTAGGTAACTTTTTCGCACGTTTTGGTCTAGGTATGGCATCTATATCTAAAGGAGAATTTTCTATCGTTTTAAAAAAAAGTTTAACCGCATTCACTACTTGATTTTGAAACGATGCAGAATAATTATTAGCTAAGATGTATTCATTATTAAATCGAATTAAATCATTATTATCAATCTCCTGAATCTTTTTAAAAGCATAAAATCGCAAAAAGGTTTTTATAGAATCTAAATAGGTGTTAATAGTACTTGGGCTGTATCTTCTGGAATGAAGCCAAAACCTGAATTTTTCAATTTTTTCTATGGCTTCAGCACTTATTTTTTCTTCTAAAACTGTTTTTGCACCTCTTTTACCACTTTCAACAGTGGTATCTAACACATCTTTTCTCGAAAAATCTCTGTAATCAACCCACGCCTTATTTTTAAATACCTTAAAAATATCCGATATATTATATTTATTCTGTGGAATATGCCATGCACGGTGCGTTTTACTCCATCGAGCATCTTCAAACTTTTTTATCAATAAAACTAGCTCTTCTTCATAAGGAAAAGAAATAATAATACGATTCTCGTTATTATGAACAACCTTTCTAACTTTAATTGATAAATCCATGATAGCTAATAAATACTAATAAATCACATCTGTTCAATATAGCTCAATAAAAAGGGCATGTTATAGTTTTCCCCTAAGGTTTATTTTTGGGGTTCTGACAAAACAACCCCATGCCAATGGCAAATGTAAATATATTTTTTCAAGTTTTGAGCTAAATAAATAGAGATTCCTTTTCCATGATTGTAAGCAAGTGGTGGGTCCGACCGACACTGCAAAGTAGTAAACACTTAGACTCGTTTAGTGTTTACGTTCTTTCCCCTGTGTTTGGTGTTGTCGCCAACCACTCCCAAAAATCTTCCTTCCCTTATTTGAAATATACTGTTGTTTTGAGTACTCGCAAAGATTCGTAACAATTATGGGGCATATATTTTACCTTATATGTTTGAATTTTTAAAAGTTAAGTAACTTGGCAAACTGAGGGGGATTTTACCTTGGTGCGCTGACACCGTCTGACAGCTGAAGTCAGGGGACTTTGAATACAGTAATTGCTACTTACCATTCCATTTCAGTGACCTCATCAACTACATAAACTCGGACAAATTAAGTTCATAAAACCCTACACTTGAATGTTTGTAATCGGTAAACTCATTTACCAAATTCTCCTTTTTTGCACAGGGATGGTGATGTATGTAATCTAACTTTTGTTTCATAGACTTTTTCGTATACCATGTGTTACAGTCAAACGATTGTTCAAATACGTGATGCAACTTACCGTCTATAGCTTGTTCTTTAGGAACGACTTGTTCCATTTTCAACAATAAATCAAATCTACCTGACTCCTTTAATCTTTTAACCACTTCGTACGCCAAAAATCATTTGCCGTTTGCCACAAACATCATAAAAATTTGCAATCTCAAATATCGGCATCCATGCAAAGCAGGTAATGGTGTAATAAAACATTACTACCTGCTCATCATATTTTCTACGTGAAGTCATAATGTGAAATTATATTCCACGTAAGTTCTATATTCATAAAAACGTATTATCCCTTTAATGCTTTTTTATAATTTCAAAGTCCCCTGAAATGCGGGAGACTTTGAATGGACGGAGAAAAGACTTCATTGTTTGCTCTAGGGGCGCAACAAAGTCTTAGTTGTTATTGATTGTGCTACAGGTACTATTATTGTTTCGTTTCAAAGTATTCGTGAGCTGTTCCTTTATTGGTATGTTCCTGCAGTTGCTTAATAATAGCATCAACGCGCTTCCCGTGTTGTTTTATTTTTTGGAGATTGTTTATCAGATCTGCTGCTGTTTCCTTTCTTTCATTCTCATTGCCATTTTGTACAATATCATTTACCATTTCTTCCGCAAGCTCAGAAAAGTTGTTTACAAAATTCAAAGGGTTTTGTATTTCGTGCGAAATGCGTGAAGCCATCACACCAAATGCTGCCATTTTTTCGCTCCTTATTAATTGCTCCTGTGCTTCTTTTAGTTTTTGATTGGCGATGCGCTGTTTGCTGTAGTTGCGATAAACAAAAAACAATAATACAATGGTGATGGCTATTCCTGCAAAACCACCGTACGTAATTGCTTTTTGTTTCGGCAACTTAACTGCTCCAAGTTCTTTTTCCTGTGCAAACTTTAAACTATCAGCAATTTGCTTCTTATCAAATTCGTATTGCATGCTTGCCTGAGTTAGCTTTTTGGTGTTTTCTTCGTTGAAGAGGCTGTCTTTGTATGTAATGAACATTTTGTGGTTTTCAAAGGCGCCTTTAAAGTTGCCTAAAGCGCTGTCGGCTTTGGATAGGTAGCCATAAGCATCTCTAATTCCATCTTTACTACCTGTTTCCTTATGTGTTACAAGGCCTTTCTGTAACCACTTTTCTGCTTCTTCAGCCCGGTTTTGCTGAATATAAACTGCTCCTATCCCGGTATAACAAGAAGCCATTCCACCCCTATCTCTAATAGTTTCAAATATTTTCAATCCATCAAAATAGTATTTCAGGGAAGAGGTGAAGTCGGACTGTGCATAATGCACACTTCCTATACCCATATTGCTATAAGCAATTTCAGATGGGTTTCCTATTTCTTCAGCAACTTTTAGATCAGCTAAATAATTCTTTAGGGCATTGGGAAAATCATTTTGTTGTGTATATACTTCCGCAATCATACGGTGTGCATATGAAATCCTCTCTTTGCTTTCTAATTCTTTGCCGATATCCAGGTAAATGTTAAAATTTTTCAAAGCATCAGAAAAATTACCCTGCGTTAAACATACCTGGCCTATTTTCAGACGACTAAAACCTATACCACTCTTGTCATTTATTTCTTCAAATAGCTTAAGTGATTCATAAAATTCCTTAAGGGCTTCTGTGTAATTTCCCTGAAAACCATAGGCATCTCCAATGAGTGCTATTGCATTGGCGATAGAAAATTTATCATTTAATTCTTCAGCCGTTTTCAGGCTGTTTTTATAATATTCAAGTGCTTTTGTTGGATTGCCCTGATAGATATATGCTGCTCCTATATTCTGATAAACACCTGCTGTTTCCCTTTTTTTACCAATCTTTTTATAAATATTTATGGCAATGCTATAGTTTTTCAACGCCTCGGTAAAATCTCCCTGTGCCAAATTCATTTGCCCGATTCCGCTATAAGCACCTGCTAGTGCCCCTTGGTCATCAGCTTTTGTTGCGGGAATTATGGCATTTCTGTAATACTCAATGGCCTTAAGATAATCAGCCATTTCGCCATAGGTAATTGCAATATTAACATAAACCTTTCCTTGCCAATATTTATTTCCTGTTTCTTTATAGAGTTCAAGAGCGGCAAAATAATTTTTCAGAGCTTCCTGGCGGTCGATTTTTTGAGCATAAGCATTTCCCATATTATTGTAGGCCCTTGCCATTCCGTCTTTAAAATCTATATTTTTGGCTAAATCCATTGCTTTCTGAGCATAAACTATACAAGTGTCGTTTTTACTCATTCTCCAACCTGCATGCTCACTTAAGCCATTGTAAATATTAACCAAGTTGGTGTCTGTTTGAGGGTGTAATAATTCGGATTTCAAAGAGTCAACAAGTGCTTGTCCTTTCTTAGGTGGCATTTCGGTTTTTTTTTCAGAGGTGCATCCTAATGTAAACCATAAAGCAGAAAACATTAATACAATCAATAATTTAAAATTAATATTTTTCATTACTACAGATTTTTTAAAGTTTAAAAAATTCTATTTTTCACAAAATTACATCTCGACTTCTCCTTTGCCTTTTACTGCGATTTTTCCACGAAGTTCAAAAATATATTGTTCGTCATTTTTTACTAAATCGTAAGTAGCTTTAAAAATATTGACTTTACCGCCTTCACCATATTACTCCATACGTACCGCT
Organism: Bacteroidia bacterium; assembly: GCA_037045145.1. NCBI lineage: Bacteria > Pseudomonadati > Bacteroidota > Bacteroidia > Bacteroidia bacterium. The sequence continues at coordinate 1,121,206 of JBAOIA010000012.1, read as the reverse complement.
GTGTTAACCACATCTACTCAAATGGCGTAAACAAACTTCTTTACACCAACTATTCCTGCTACTACGTTGCCAGAATAAATTCCAATTTATTCATTAAAGGCACTATTTTTTTTGTTGTGATTTAATAAAACAAAGTTCTAAAATCAAGTTTCACACTTTAGGATAGAAACTTCCTTGAATGGAGAGTAATTGAAAGTCTACCTTCCCTTTTCTGAATCTTAATGTGCAAAGCAAATGTATAAACATTAAATAAAGGAACAAAGTGTTATAATGGCCTATATGCTAAAGGAAAAAAATATTTCACGTTTAAGGTTGCCCGTTTGCGCATCTGACGGAGGAAGTCATAAAACTCAAAAGCACCGATCATATTTCTCTGGACACTGCAATTTTTTTTAGCTTTTTATATTAAACATGTTTAACGGTATAACAACCGGAATTAATTTAATCTTTCTCAATTATAATTTTCCTACTATACTTTTTTTCTTCTTCGCTAACTTTTACAAAATAAATTCCATCAACCATTTTATCTATGCATATTTTTTTTTGGTTAGAATTAATTATATTATCTGAATAAATACAATCTCCGTGCACATCATAAATTTCTATTGCCGCATTAGCAAAATTATATGAGCTTGAAAAAGTAAATATTCCTGTGGAGGGGTTAGGGTAAATAATTATATTTTTTGTTTCTGTAAAGAAATCATTGACGCCAACATTACCCATACATGCTACACTAACATCTCCAAAGTTTGATGTAAATGCGCCAACTGGAAATTGATAACCCTCATTGAGAACCTGAATAAACAGGTTGTTTGACATTATGTTAATTGTATCGTTAATCGTTTGCGGATTAAATTCAAAGCAGCCACCACTATTCCCTATAAAATCAGTTTTAATGATATAACAATCATTATACCCTAATCCAAAACTTGACGTGAACCCAATCATGATACAACCACTGTCGGATGATAAATCCATATCATAACATTGTTCATTGCCTGAACCGCCATAAGTTTTTGACCACAGCAAAGATCCCATACTATCTGTTTTTATTAAATAAGAATCCCAATTATTCAAGTTAAAACTTCCTGTATAGCCAGTAATTAAAAATCCATTGTCAGGAGTTTGTTTTATCCTTAATCCATAATCATTAAAGTTGCCTCCAAACGATTTTCCCCAAAGTAAAGTACCTGTGCTATCAATTTTTACCAGACTTGCGTTAAAGACAAAAAGTCCATTTTGAAAATTCCACCCGGTAATAATAAAACATTGATCATTGGTTTCCTGAATTGAATGTCCAATAAAGGTATTCCCTGGTGATGAAAGATTTTTTGCCCAAATAACATTGCCTGTTGAATTTATCTTTATTATATTGGTAGAGTTAGAAGGATAATCTGAACTACCAATTAAAACAAAGCAACTATCGTGGGTTTGTATTATTTGATTACAATAATTAAGACCACTAGTTTGATAAACTTTTGCCCACAATAGATTTCCGGATGTATCAACTTTTGTAACATAAAACTGATCATAACTATTAAATTGAAATTCCTGTGAGGTTCCCGCAGCTATGTAATTTCTATCATAAGCTTGTAAAACAGAGGTACTAAAATTTATATATCCTGACCGAATAATGTTTGTGTTCCATAAAATTGTGCCTGAAGAATCTATTTTAAAAATACCAAACCCTTGGTTAGATGCCCCTCCCATTCCGGCTTGACCACTTATAATAAACCCATGATCGTCAGTTTTAGCAATTGCCTGAACACTATTTGTTGGAAAAATCGCCTTTGTCCATAATGTATCTCCAGATGAATTTAATTTAGCAAGAAATCCTCCACCCGAAGCAGAGCTTGCCTGGCTTCCTCCAATGATAAATCCTCCATCACCTGAATTAATAACTGTATATCCATAATCACCGTTATTACCTCCAAAGGTTTTTTGAAAAACAAACTGGCCATAAGAAATAAATGTTCCGAAAATAAAAAGCAGAGTATATAGATTCTTATTCATTTGTAAAGCATTATTATAAACCCAATTCTATTTCCATCCAACAAAATTAATGATAAAAGTAAAGTGTTTCCTTACTCAATTGAATCATTCTTACGACTCATTTCCCTCGGCAGAATATCTTTACATTTCAGTAGAACTGGGGTAACCAACAACAGAACAACCTATAAATATAGATACTTTCTTGGCAGTAAACAGTATGCATACACCTCTGCTAAGGGCGTAACATACTTGTCTGGTTTTTTCAAGAAGTAGGTGTAATCCATATCGCTTTCAAAAAACAACTCACGGCATACTACATTGTTGTATATGTGATAAAACTTAACGGCCTTTAAGGGAATGAGTGCCTCTGTCATTGTTTTTTTGAGAAGCTAAATGTAAGGATGTTTTGTGGTAGTATTTGGCTATAGTGTTCTATAGTTCTTCACGTTTCAGGCGGCAAAGTGGCCGACCTGGGGTAAACATAAAAAAAGGGAAGACTATTGAGAGCCTTCCCTTTTTTTTCTTTCTTACAGGAAATTAAGAAAGGTGTTTGCTAACGAGTTTAGTCATTTCAAACATAGAAACGGTTTTTTTGCCACCGAAAACTTTTTTCAAGTTGTCATCAGCATTGATGTTACGTCTCTCTTTTGGATCCTGTAATTTGTTTTTCTTAATGTATTCCCAAAGTTTTTTAACAACTTCAGTACGTGGAAGTGGCTTGCTTCCTACAACTGGATGCAGTGCTTCGCCAATTGTCATAGCTTTCATGAATGCAGCATTTGGAGTACGCTTTGTTTTAGCTTTTGCTTTTGGAGCTGCTTTCTTCTTAGGAGCTGCTGCTTTTTTCTTTGGAGCAGCTTTCTTTTTTGGGGCTGCTTTTTTAGCAGGTGCCTTTTTAGCTTTTTTAGTTGCCATTTTGAAATTTGTTTTTTTTAATTTGTTGAGCAAATGAAATACATAATTTTCGCTTTCAGACTATGCGGCACATGAATTTATTAACAGCCGTTTTCACTCTCAAAAACTTGTTTTAATACTATGCAACAACTACTAATGCATAGAGGGAAAGTTTTATGTTAACATTGTTTTCTCCTCTGAAAACGTGTCTTTTTACAAGGTAAACAACTTGCTTTCTTCTGTTTTCTCCTCTGAAAAAGGGGTCTGTATAACCATTCCGCCATTGTTAATAACCACAACGTTTATTATTTTACTAATGTTTTTGTAAGGTGAAAGGTGTGGTATTTTAAAGATTTCTTACAGCTAAACTTACATTTTTTCAGTGGGTAAGGTTGGTCCGTTAATGCCATAACTGCATATATATATGTATCGTTTAGCATCACAAACAACAAGTTTACGAATGAAAAAAGCAATACTCTTATTATTGTTCATGCTGCAGGTAAACATATTGGTGAAGGCGCAGGACATGTGGGGAATAGCCAATAGCAACTATGCAGGAAACTTCGCCATAGATATAAATCCCGCTTCAATGGCCGTGTCTCCAATAAAATATGAGTTGAATGTACTTTCGGGAAATATGACTTTTTATAATAACTATTTGTATTTGCCAAAGGGCGAAATGTCGGTGGGTAAGTTTTTTAAAGCAGACTTCTTTAACTACGACTGGCAGGATCAATATACGGGTAAAGATAAAAATGCTTTTATGCAGAGTAGTATCAAAGGGCCGTCATTTTTTCTCCGGTCGGGGCAGACAGCCTTCGGGTTGCATACCGGACTTAAAGCTATGGGCAGTGTGCGGAATATTGACTTTGAAATGGCAAAACTCTTTTACGAGAACTCTACCTATGTTCCACTACAGAAAAAAGAACTTACAGCAGAGAACAATAGTTTGTCTGCTCTATTATACGGAGAGATAGGTGCAAGCTTTGCACAGCAGATTGAAGCAGGGCCGGGAAACAGAATTGCAATAGGTGCTACCTTTAATTACCTGATGGGTTTTGATGGTTTTTATGCACAGAACAATTACATGCATTATAGGTTTGACGATGAATCAAAACTGCAAGTAGCCAATCTGGATGCCGAATATGGTTATGCCGTACCCGAAGAGGGGCAGAGTGACTATCTGAAAATTCGCGGAAAAGGATTCAGCACCACATTGGGTTTTCAATACCTGCATGGACTTAACCCCGAAGCGTATAATGTATATGCACAACGCTTGAAGTTTAAGAAGTATAAATACAAAATAGGACTTTCGTTGGTAGATGCCGGTAGTATATTGTTTGCCAAAGATACCCGCACTGTAAAGTTTGACAATAAAAGTATTGATTGGAACGACTTTGACACTACGCAGGTGGAAAGCATCAGTCAGTTAGGAGAATTGTTGCGTTCCAAAGTTTTTGACGATTCCACTTCCGGTATTGTAGCTGCCCGATACCGTGCAAAACTGCCCACGGCCATCAGCTTTCAGTTCGATTATTGCGTGACTCACTTTTTATATCTCAATACCTCAATCATTCAACCGGTCACAAGTAAGTCAACAGCTGTCAGACGTCCGGCACAACTTTCGTTTACACCAAGGTTAGAAACATGGCGTTATGAAATATCTTTTCCTTTAACATGGTATGAATATGATCAACTACGTGTAGGTACTTGTCTGCGTTTGGGACAGGTGGTTATTGGTTCGGACTACCTGACCTCCATGTTGGGATTGTCTAAATTTAATGGTTTTGATTTTTATGTAGGGATTAAGCATAGTAGTTATGCTATGGATAAACTAAGTAAACGCAAAAAAGAAAAAGTAAAAGATACATATACAGGTGGTGATATTTAATAGAATGAATGAGAATCCACCAAGTATTTTTTGCTATTAATACACCATAATTGTTACTAATAAAGTAAAGTTGGCGGTAATGCCTATTTTTGCACTCCAGTAATTATTAGAAGTGTGAATATTAAACAGACTGAATTGTTTCTAAGCCGTATTCAGAAAATGCGGGCATTGGTGATTGGTGATGTCATGACAGATGCTTATTTGTGGGGCAAGGTGGAAAGAATATCTCCAGAAGCACCCGTCCCGGTGGTAACGGTTCAAAAGCGCGAAAGCCGCCCAGGAGGTGCTGCCAACGTAGCCGTTAATCTTCATTCATTAGGAGCCATGCCTTATATCTGTTCAGTTGTTGGAAAAGACAATGCCGGAGCAGAGTTTAAAGATATGATTGCCAAAAGTGGAATGCCTGTTGATGGCATACTTTCCTCTTCTAAAAGAACTACAACCATCAAGACCAGAGTTATGGGCAACAATCATCAGCTTTTGCGGGTCGATGCAGAAGTTGTCGAACCACTGTCACAAACAGACAGTGAAATGCTCCTAAAAAAAACAATAGAGATAATACGGAAAAAAAAGCCAGCGGTAATTATTTTTGAAGATTATGATAAAGGTGCTCTTAATAAGACTGTAATCGAAGCTATTGTTGCAGAAGCACAGAAGCATAATATTCCAACAACGGTTGATCCTAAAAAGAATAATTTTTTCCATTATCGTAACGTAACACTATTTAAGCCCAACCTTAAAGAGTTGCGCGAAGGGCTAAAGACCGATTTGGAAAAGCCAACGGCAGCAGCACTTACGAAGTTGGCATCGGAATTTGCCTCCAAGCAAAAAATTAAGTCATTGCTTATTACCTTGTCAGAACATGGGGTGTATTATTATTCAAAGAATGAAAAAGGAATTATCCCTGCACACATTCGCAACATCAGTGACGTAAGTGGTGCAGGCGACACAGTAATCAGTGTTGCATCTCTGGCAATAGCAGCAGGTTTATCTTGTTTTGAAATGGCTGCAATCAGTAATCTGGCAGGCGGCCTGGTTTGCGAAAAGATTGGTGTTGTTCCTATTGATGGCAGTCAGTTATTGAACGAGGTTAAAAGACTTTCCGAGAAATAAGATGGAAGTAACGCCTTACAATACCGGAGAATCAAAAAAAGAACAAGTGCGTCACATGTTTGATGCAGTAGCTCACCGTTATGATTTTTTAAATCATTTTCTTTCATTGGGCATTGACAAAATCTGGAGACGAAAAACAATCAAAGAGATTGGTAAACTAAAACCAAGGAGTATTCTGGACATAGCTACAGGTACAGGTGATTTGGCAATTGCAGCAGCAAGTTTATGTCCTGAGAAAATAGTAGGAGTTGATATTTCAGAAAAAATGCTTCAGGAAGGAAGAGTAAAAGTCAAAGCAAAGAACCTGAATAATATTATTTCATTGCATGAAGGCGACAGTGAGCAACTTCAGTTCGACAGTCAAACTTTTGATGCAGTGATGGTAGCTTTTGGTGTGCGAAATTTTCAAAATTTAGAAAAAGGATTAAAGGAAATGAAACGTGTGCTGCATGATAATGGAAAGGTTTATATTCTGGAGTTCAGTAAGCCAACAATGTTTCCTGTTAAACAATTTTATGGCATCTATTCACGTTATCTGTTACCACTTTTCGGCAAAATGATTTCCGGTGATGCAGCTGCCTATTCATATTTGCCTGAATCGGTAAAGCATTTTCGTTCAGGAAGTGATTTTGCACTTGTTTTGAAAAAGTGTGGTTTTACTAATATTGATATTAAACCGATGACTTTCGGAATTGTAACATTATACATTGCATCAGTATGAAACGGAAGATAATTGTTTTTTCTTTCTTGCTTCTTCTGTTCAGTCTTGATAGTTTGTTTGCACAAAAACAAAAAATTCTGAACCTGCCTAAGTATGACAGGCAGCGTTTTCATTTTGGATTTATACTTGGAATCAATAAGACTGATTTTGTGATTGACAGAGTTGCTTCTTTTAGTTTAATAGATTCTCTTTATACTGTTGAATCAAAAGGTACATCGGGTTTTAATCTTCAGATAGTAACCAACATGCGAATGGGCGAGCATTTTGATTTAAGGTTTTTACCCGGACTGGCATTTGCTTCACGCAATCTGGTTTATACATTTGAAAAAGGAAGACCACTAAGTAATGTTGTGACTAAAAAGGTTGAATCAACTTTTGTAGAGTTGCCTTTGGATGTAAAATTCAAATCGGCACGTCTCAATAACTTCAGAGCCTATGTGCTGGGTGGCGTTAAGTACAGCATAGATATGGTGTCGCAGGCAAAAGTAAAAGCCAAAGACAAAGAATTTGTGAAACTGCAACGCAACGATTATGGTTACGAAATAGGAGTAGGATGCGATTTTTATCTTCCCATGTTTAAGTTTTCTCCTGAAATAAAAATGTATCATGGTTTGCGAAATCTTTTGGTGAAAGACGATTTGGTTTATTCAAAATCTCTTGACGGATTGTTTTCAAAAATGTTCACCTTGTCATTGACATTCGAATAATAGAAATTACTTTTTATGCAAACGATTGAACTTGTTGTTCTGCCCGAAGAGGCAGCCAGTGAGGAAACAATTAAACACATAGTTGCCAGGAAATTTGGTAACAACCGATTCTTCAGGATTGTAAAGCGTAGTATTGATGCTCGATCCAGGATTGTAAAAATCAGATTGCAGTTACAATGGACAGATAAGCAGGATGCTTTCACTGAAAATCGAAAGTGGCAACAGGTTGGCAATTTAGAACCTGTAATTATTGCAGGATGTGGACCAGCAGGATTGTTTGCAGCCATCCGTCTTATTGAATGTGGATATAAGCCTGTAATTATCGAACGTGGTAAAGACGTACGCAACCGCAGGCGCGATCTTGCTGCCATAAACAAACAGAGGCAGATTAATCCCGAGTCAAATTATTGTTTTGGTGAAGGTGGTGCAGGAACCTACAGTGATGGAAAGCTTTATACCCGTTCCAACAAAAGAGGCAACATAGCTTCAGTGCTGAACACATTTATTGAGCATGGTGCCGCTGCCGATATTGCTGTTGACGCACATCCGCATATTGGAACCAATAAACTACCTGCTATAATTTCTGCAATGCGAAACAGGATTATTGAATGTGGAGGAGAAGTATTATTTAACACAAAGCTTCTGAATATTGATTTTGACGCAAGTGGTGTGAATGGTGTAGAGGTGCAGCAAGGAGCGACTCAATATCATATTAAGTCTAAAGCACTTATTTTGGCAACAGGTCATTCTGCACGCGATGTCTTTTATATGTTAAACAATCAAAGAATAATGATTGAAGCAAAGCCAATTGCTATTGGTGTTCGTGCAGAACATCAGCAACGGCTTATTGACAGTGTGCAGTATCATTGTAACACACGCAATCCATTCTTGCCACCGGCATCTTATGCATTAAAACATCAGCATGATGGACGAGGAATTTATTCTTTCTGTATGTGCCCCGGTGGTATCATCGCTCCTGCAGCAACCGGCATTGGTGAAGTTGTTGTAAATGGATGGAGTCCTTCAAGAAGAAATAATGTCTATGCCAACTCAGGAATTGTAGTAAATATTACAGAAGATGATGTTCAACCTTTTAGAAAAGCAAAAGAGTTGCGCTATTTAGAATTTCAGAAAAAGATAGAGCAGCAAGCATTTATCAGTGGTGGTGGCAATCTGGCAGCACCGGCACAGCGCATGGTTGATTTTGTGAATCAAAAAGTATCTTCCACTTTACCTTCATGCTCCTATATTCCGGGAATCAATTCTGTAAATCTGACTGAGATATTTCCTGAATCTGTTACAGCATCACTTGCTACAGCATTTGTTACATTCGGTAAAAAAATGAAAGGCTACTATACAAACGAAGCAGTGTTAGTGGGTACAGAGTCGCGGACTTCATCTCCGATACGTATTCCGCGAGATGCAGATACTGCAATGCATATACAGGTACAGGGTCTTTTCCCCTGTGGTGAGGGTGCAGGATATGCCGGTGGAATTGTATCTGCAGCTATGGATGGAGAATTTTGTGCAGAAAAATGTGCTTCATATTTGAAAAATAATAATTGAATTAGTTACTTTTAAAACCATATTCTAAAAAAAATGGAAATCAATCAACCGCCTTACTATATCAGAATAACTATAAAAATCCTGTTGGCGATTTTAATTTTTTATGTCCTGCATGCTGCACAAGATGTTCTCATTCCATTTACAGTGGCTGTGTTGTTTTCTTTTTTATTGATGCCGGTGTCAAACAAGCTTATAAAATGGAAATTTCCACCTGCAATTGCAATCCTATGCAGTATCATCCTTGCTTTTGTAATTGTTGGTGGCCTTTTGTATTTCTTCTATTCTCAGATTATTTCATTTGCTGAAGATTTGCCATTGCTTCAGGCAAAACTTCTTGAGAAGGTAGAGTTTTTGCAGCGCTTTGTAAATGAAACTTTCAGAATCACAAAAGAGCAGCAAAATGTTTTGGTAAAATCAAAGTTGCAGGAAAATATTACTGACAGTGGATTGCTTCTGCTCAATCTTTTTTCTTCAACAGGAAGTTTTATTGCCAACTTTGCTTTGGTAACGATTTATGTTTTTTTCCTGACACTTTATAAAAAGAAATTTAAGCAGTTTATTGAAGCAATAGTTTCTAATGGTAATCACAATTCATATTTTGAAATTGTAAAAAAAGTAGCAGTAGTTTCTCAGAATTATCTGAAAGGAATTTTTTTAGATGTGCTGATTTTGTCTGTTCTAAATTCAACCGGGTTTTTGTTATTGGGTATTGAACATGCAATTTTGTTTGGGGTGTTGGCATCTGTTCTCAACATTATTCCATATATTGGGGTATTGATTGGAAGTATTTTGCCTGTACTTATGGCATTACTCACCAAAGATGAAATTGGCTATGCCATAGGAGCTGCCGGAGTTTGTGTTACGGTGCAGTTTATTGACAATAATTTTATTACTCCTTATGTTGTAGGCAGTAGTGTCAGTATAAATCCACTCACAGCAACAATAGCCCTGATCATCAGTGCCTCGGTTTGGGGGTTGGCAGGAATGGTTTTATGCTTACCTCTTACAGGGATGTTAAAGGTGGTTTGTGACCATGTTGAAGGGTTAAAACCTATAGGGTTTTTAATAGGCGAAGAGGTGGATTACAGGAAAAACAAATTTAAACTTGGCCGAAAGTAGGCCTGTTGAAAGGAAATACTAATTTTGCATTTTCTATTGAATGGTCAAGAACCGTTCATATAAAAATCAAGAGTAAAAATGGAGAATCTTAAACAGCATATTGAAGCATTAATTTTCACTTCAGAGCAAAGTATAACTGCTAATGAAATTGCTGCTGCATTAAAAGCAAGTTTCGGATGGGAGCTTTCCAATGAAAATATCAGACAGAATATTTCTGAATTAATCAACAAATACGCAGCAGATGATTATTCTTTTGAATTGGTAGAAATTGCAGGAGGGTTCCGTTTTTTAAGTAAGAAAGAGTATTATGGAGTAGTAAACACCCTGATGCAGATAAACTCTAAAAAACGACTCACCACAGCAGCTTTGGAAACACTTGCAATAGTTGCATACAAACAGCCGGTTTCAAAATCTGAGATTGAAAACATCAGAGGTGTAAACTGTGATTATTCTATACAGAAATTGTTAGAGAAAGACTTAATTACCATACAAGGAAAAGGTGATGGTCCTGGAAAGCCAATTCTTTATGGCATTAGCCGTACGTTCATGGATCATTTTGGGTTGAAATCTGCAAAGGATTTACCAAAGCTAAAAGATGTAATTCTTGATGAAAATGAGATTGGAACACCTGTTGATATGCAGTATGCAGAGAGTGACAATACCGAAGGTGTAAGTATTACTTTAGGCACACAAGAAGACAATAGAGAGAAGTCCGATGACGTTGCAGAATAAATAGTCTTTAATTGAAATTCATTTTTGACGGTGAAAATTTCTGTCCTTGGCTTACAATTTGATTCGGCATTACAAAATGTTTTCAACATGCTATCAATTGCTCTCATATGTTTAATGCAACCAAGTGCCAGCGAAGGACAGGAAAGACTACGCAAGATAGAAAATCAGGCATTTACTTATGGTGAAGTTTTGGAATATCGTGTGCATTACGGAATAATAGATGCAGGCGAAGCAAAACTTGAAGTGATGCCCGATAAAAAAACAATAGGACCTCGGGAGGTCTATCATGTTGTTGGTACTGGACAAACAAAGGGGGCTTTTGACTGGTTTTTTAAAGTGCGCGACCGCTATGAAAGTTTTATTGATGCACAGGCAATTATTCCATGGTTGTTTGTCAGAAGGGTTTATGAGGGTGGATATAAAATCAATCAGGATGTTACTTTTAATCAGGTTAAGAATTTAGCAATAAGCAAGAAGGCAACTATTGCCACACCACAGAATGTTCAGGATTTGATTTCTGCATTTTATTATGCACGCACAATTGACTTCAGCAATGTTCAGCCCGGTGAAATATTTGCTGTTGATGCCTATTTGGATGATGCCATTATTCCTGTAAAATTCAAGTTTGTGGGGAAAGAAAATATAAGTACTAAGTTTGGCACTTTTCGCTGTTTGAAGTTTCATCCACAGTTGTTGGAAGGCCGTGTGTTTAAGAACAAAGAAGACATGACACTTTGGGTAAGTGACGATGAAAATAAAATACCTATTCGTGCCGAAGCAAAGATATTGGTAGGGTCTGTAAAAATGGATATTAAAGGTTTTTCCGGACTTGCCAATGAGCCATTATCGTTGTTAAAAAAATAGCGAGGTAATCACTGACCAAAGACAGAGTTAAGTTTGTTCATGGATTTATATGGTGAAATGCGTTGATGATTAGAAAATGTGTTGGAAGTTTCGAAAATCTAAATTCAGTAGATTTTTTCACATTTTACCCTTATCCCAAATGTAAAAATGTAGTGTTACTGAGGTGAAAAAATAAATTAATGTTGCACCTGAATTGGGTGATTTATACAGGAATTTTTGTTTGGTGCAGATATTTTATTTGTATGTCAGTGCATACAACCCAAATAAATGTCTGCTTTGATTTTAAATACTTTTTCCTCTGTTTTATGTAATACAGTCAATGCACTATCGGCACTTTTCTCGTTTTCATATATGCCTGTTATTAGAGCAATAGTCTTGTCACCGGCCTTCTTTTGGTAAAAATCCAAATATTCTAAACTTAGATTTTCTGACGGGAAGCGTCTTGGAAAATAGTCTCCTGCATACAACTCATCTTCATCATCATCTGGCAAGGCAATAAGATTTTTTGTTTTGTTGTAAAATCGTCCCATAGTGTCAATAGGGATATTTAGTTGTCCATTTAGGTCAAACATTTTTTTGTGAAGAAAATAATAGTCAGTACTTGTGTCGGCAACGACTACGAAAAATGTTGCATAGTCATTGTCAGTCGTGTCTTCCATCTCACTTTTATTTGTTGAAACTATTGCGGATACGGAAGATGTGTCAACTTTGTTTGATTGAATATCGCTTCTATGGTTGTCAGAGGTAGCTGCTCCACAAGCAGATAAAATAACTGTCGCAAAAATGAAAATGTAATGTTTCATAAATTTATACATCATTACAGTCAATCAGATAACTGTCAGGATTAAAACTATTTATTACATCAAAAGTAAAAAGAAAATCAATCAGGTTGTGGTGCTTGGCTTTTTATGAATTACCTATCAGCCGACATACGCGAAAATTTCAGAGGATTAGCAGTAATCTCTTTTGTGATTTGTCTTTGTTTTGCAATATCGCAGGCAAGATATACCGCTTCGCGGAATGAATCTTCTGAAGCTTGATTTTTTCCGGCCAGATCGTAGGCAGTGCCATGGTCGGGCGATGTGCGGATTATTGGCAGACCGGCAGTGTAGTTGACTCCTGTTGAAAAAGCCAATGCTTTGAAAGGCACCAACCCTTGATCGTGATAGATGGCCATGATAGCATCAAAACTTTTAAATCGTGAAGATCCAAAAAATCCATCGGCAGGGTAGGGGCCGAATGCACCAATTCCGGCATTGTACATTTCGGTTATGGCAGGAGTGATAATTTCCTGTTCTTCTTTTCCCATTAAACCATTGTCACCTGCATGAGGGTTTAGTGCAAGAATGGCAATGCGTGGCTTTTGCAGCCCGAAGTCACTACGAAGCGACTGATAAACCAATTTTGTTTTTGCAATAACTTTTTCTTTGGTAAGTTGTGCTGGAACATCTTTTATAGCTACATGACCTGTAATGAGTCCAACACGTAATTTGTCGCTCACCATGAGCATAACGTGTTCGGCATTGCCGCAGAGTTTTGCAAAATATTCTGTATGTCCCTTGAAAGGAAATGCTTCGCTGTGAATGGTACTTTTATCAATAGGTGCTGTAACTATGGCATCAATTTTTTTATCGAGTACATCTTTGCCTGCTGCCTCGAGCGATTTGAGTGCGTAGGAGCCTGCAATGGCAGAAGTCTTGCCCAGTTCAACTTTTACATCTTCTTCCCAGCAGTTGATGACATTATTTTTTTTGTGACTTGCTTCTTCGGCAGTGCGAATAATATTAAAATTAAATTCCTGCTGATGCAGTGATTTTCTGTGGTAAGAAATAACTTTTGAAGAGCCATAGATGATAGGGGTACACACAGAAAGCATTCTGCTGTCGGAAAAAGTTTTAATGATGACTTCTATTCCAACACCATTCAAGTCGCCAATGGTAATTCCTATTTTAGGTTTTATTTCATTTTCAATTATTGTTGACATAATCAGATTTTGTTTTTTAAAAATTCAGTAATCAAACGTACCCCAAATCCGGTTCCGCCTTTACCACGATAAGAGTCTTCAGCATGAACAAATGCAGTTCCTGCAATATCGAAATGCATATAGGGATAATCAATAAAGTGTTCAAGAAATTTTGCAGCAGTTATCATTCCTGCAGCAGGACCGCCTACGTTTTTAATATCGGCTACATCAGATTTTATGAGTTCGCCATACTCTTCCCACATTGGAAATTCTACAACACGTTCATAAACATGTGCTGCGCTTTTCTTTAATGCATTGTTTTGATTCTGGTCAGCAGTTGTTAAAAAAGCACATGCATATTTTCCTAATGCACTTGATGCCGCTCCTGTTAATGTAGAAAACTCCATGACCAAAGCAGGGTGATATTTTTTTGCATGATGCAGTGCATCGGCAAGAATCATTCTACCTTCTGCATCAGTATTTAATACTTCTACAGTTTTTCCACTGTACATCTTTATTACATCTCCCGGAACATAAGCGTTTTCACCCGGGCGGTTGTCGGTGGCAGGAATTAAGGCTACTACATGCAAAGGAATTTTTGCTTTTGCCAGTGCATAGATGGCGCATCCTACTGCTGCAGCACCACCCATATCGCACTTCATATAATCCATGCTGTTGGCAGTTGGTTTCAGGCTCAATCCTCCTGTATCATATACAACACCTTTGCCTACCAAAACAAATGGCTTTTTGTTTTTATGTCCTGCAGGTTTGTATTCCATAATGGTAAAGGTGGGCGGGTCCTGGCTGCCTTTGTTTACTGCAAGCAAACCTCCCATGCCTGTTTTTTCAATATCTTTTTTGTTGAGCACGGTAACTTTAATACCTGCCTGCTTTCCCAACTTAACCATTTCGTTTGATAGTTGTGTTGCCGTAAGATAATTGACAGGTTCATTTACCAAATCGCGGGCTTTGCAGGTAGCCTCAACAATAGTATTTAACCATAATAAATCTTTGTCGGTTAATTTGTTTGAATGTAAAGCAATTATTTCAAGGCTGTTATTATCGCCAGAAGTTTTATATTTCCTAAACTGATAGTTGGTTAAGGCAAGCCCTTCTGTAAAACACAATGCTTCCTGACGTAAACCGCGTGCTTCTATCAACACACTTTTTGCTTTTGTTTTATTCAACAATGCCGTAACCTGATGACCCGCCTTGCGGCATGATTCCATGTATAACGACTGATCTTTTGATTTATTCTCGAGCAAACAGACATAGACCATGCGGTCATACTGATTTACTGCAACCAAATTTTTTTTATTTTTCAACTCATCTTTTACATACTTCAACTCATCGGTTGAAAAAACTGAAGCATCAAATTTTGTGGCTGATGTGGTGAGAATTACTAATGAATAGTCGAGGTTATTGTCGGCCAGTTTGTTTTTAATCATATCTTTTAAGTAATGTTAATTAAAATGACAGAATCATCTTCTCATCTGCCATAAATTTCTATAAATTTACGCATTGAAAAGAAAGACGTTTGCGGCCGTGAAATTATAAAAACAAATCACACCGTTTGCTGTTGATTAAAGTGAATTCTTAAAGTATGAATGTAGAAAGTTTACTGAGTCGTGCATTGGATTTTGAATTTTTGAGTGTTGAGGAGGGGATATACCTTTTTCATCATGCGCCATTAACCGACCTGATGTTTATAGCTAATGAGTTAAGAAAAAAACAGAAACCTGAAAATATTTCTGCAACAGGAGAAGAACTTGTAACCTGGATGATTGATCGCAATGTAAATACTACCAACGTATGTATTGCCAACTGTAAGTTTTGTAATTTTTTCCGAGTGCCGGGACATAAGGAAGCCTACATCACCAGTATGGAAGAATATAAGGTTAAGATAGAAGAGATGTTTCGTTATGGAGGAGATCAGTTGTTGTTACAAGGAGGTCATCATCCGGAGTTAGGTTTGTCATTTTACACCAAAATTTTCAGTGAGTTAAAGAAACTTTATCCGCAGGTGAAACTGCATGCACTTGGTCCACCGGAGGTGGCACATATCACCAAGCTGGAAGGAATGACGCATACAGAGGTGCTTAAAGCCTTAAAAGATTCCGGACTTGATACATTGCCCGGTGCAGGAGCAGAAATTTTAAGTGACAGGGTGCGCAGGATGATTTCAAAAGGAAAATGTACTGGACGCGAATGGCTTGATGTGATGCGTGCAGCACATCAATTAAACATTACCACATCTGCAACAATGATGTTTGGTCATATTGAAACTTTGCAGGAGCGATTCGAACATTTAGTCATGCTCCGACAGGTGCAGTCTGAAAAACCTGCACATGCAAAAGGTTTTCTTGCATTTATTGCATGGCCATTTCAGGATGAGAATACAATTTTAAAGAGAGTAAAGGGCATTCGTAATAAAGTTACTTCCGAAGAGTTTATAAGGATGACTGCATTGAGCAGAATTATGTTGCCAAACATCAAAAACATACAGGCATCGTGGCTCACTGTTGGCAAGCAAACGGCACAAGTGGCATTGCATGCAGGAGCCAACGATTTTGGTTCTATTATGATTGAAGAAAATGTGGTGAGTGTTGCCGGTGCACCACATCGTTTTACATCGCAAGGCATTCAGGATGCTATTCGTGAGGCAGGATTTATTCCACAATTAAGGTCACAACAATATCAGTTCAGAGAAATACCTGAAATGATGGAGCAACAGGTTATCAACTACTGAGTGTATGAAGAAAATTTTAATCTTTTTCTTACTGCTTTTCGGTATGCAAATAGAAGCATGGGCAACACACAATCGTGCAGGTGAAATAACTTTCAATCAGATTTCACTGCTTACTTACAGAGTACAAATTGTTACCTACACCAAAACGAGCAGCCCGGCCGACAGGCCAATGCTTGAAATGAATTGGGGTGACGGCACACAGGATTCTTTGCCACGAATAAGTAAAACTACTGTGGGCATTGACATCAGCAGAAATTATTATGAAGGTGTTCACACTTTTCCCGGACCTGCTGTTTATACGGTGTTCTTTGAAGACCCTAACCGCAACGGAGGTGTTGCAAATATTCCGGGTTCTGTAAATATTCCTTTTTATGTAGAATCACAAATTGTGATTAACCCTGTGTTAGGTTATAATAATTCTCCGGTATTGTTACAACCGCCAATTGACAATGGAGCAATTGGAAAAATATTTATTCATAATGCCAATGCTTATGATCCGGATGGGGATAGCTTATCGTATGAACTTATAAAATGCAAAGGCATCAATGGGCTTGATATTCCCGGATATTTTTATCCTGCTGCAAGCACATCATTTACTTTAGATGCTGTTACCGGAGATTTAATTTGGGATACACCAACCCTTCAGGGTGAGTTTAATGTGGCATTCTTAATTCGTGAATGGCGCAATGGCGTAAACATTGGTTATGTTGAACGCGATATGCAGATTGATATTGTAGTTACACCGGATAATCCTCCTGTCATAAATGCATTGAATGACCTTTGTGTAACAGCTGGAACATTAATTTCTCAGAATGTAACAGCCACCGATCCTGATGTTGGAAATTTAATAACCCTATCGGCAACAGGTAGTCCGTTAGACACCGGCTTCACACCCATAAGCCCGGCAGTTTTTCCTGTAGTGACAGATACCAATTCTGTTACGGGAACTTTTATCTGGCAGACAGAATGTGCACACGTTCGCAAGGCACCCTATCAGGTTTTATTTAAGGCACAGGATAATGTTAGTCAGATAAATCTTGTTGACCTGAAAAGGATGAATATAACAGTTGTTGCACCGGCACCACAAAATCTAACAGCAACACCTGTGCAAAATGCAATTCATCTTACGTGGGATCAGTCGGTGTGTTTTAATGCTGAAGGTTATCGTATTTACAGACGAAATGGCTTTTTTGGATATGTGCCCTCCATTTGTCAGACAGGAGTGCCGGCATTTACAGGATATACTTATCTGGCAACGGTGCAGGGATTGGCGAATAACACATTTGTTGACGATAACAATGGTGGAGGACTTATACCCGGAAACGATTACTGCTACATGGTGATAGCTTATTTTAATGATGGAGCAGAGAGCTATGCCTCAAACGAAGCTTGTGCTAAAATTGTTCAATCACTGCCTATTATGACCAATGTAAGTGTAACTGCTACAGATGTTGCCAATGGAACAATGTATGTAGCGTGGTCGAAGCCTAAAGAAATTGACAGCATTCAAACTCCGGGGCCTTTTGAGTACCGCTTATTACGAGGACAAGGTTTTTCACCATCATCGTTTACCACTGTTTCAACCTTCAGCAATCTTAACGATACCACCTTTAACGATGTTGCATTGAATACTGCTGACAATGCATGGACTTACAAAGTAGAATTTCATAACCTTACAGCCGGAAATACATTTAAAATAGGTGAGTCACTTGCCGCTTCAAGTGTTTATTTGACAACCACATCAACAGACAATGCAATTCAATTGTCATGGCAGGCATCAGTACCCTGGACAAACAATGCAACTGTTGTTTACCGGAAAAATGCAGGTGGCACTTTCTCGGTTATTGATACTGTTTCAGGAAATACATTTAACGATGCAGGCCTGGCAAACGATACGTTGTTTTGCTACAAGGTTGAAACTATTGGCAGCTACTCATCACCTGGTTTTGTTTCTCCTATTCTGAATTTTTCACAGGAGAATTGTACAACACCTAAGGACAATGTTAGTCCATGCAATATCAGCAGTGCAACAATATCAAGTTCATGTCTGAATAATGAAGTGATTTTAACATGGCAAAAGCCGGATAGCTCCTGTGGTGATGATGTGATATCTTATGAATTGTATTATGCACCTTCAAAGAATGTTACGCCTTATTTGATTGCCTCTTTGGATGGCATCAATCAAAGTACATACATACGTAATGTTCCTGACAGCACAAGCGGTTGTTATTATTTTATGACTGTTGATTCAGTGGGAAATAAGAGCAGCTTAAGCGAACCTTATTGTGCGGAGACATGCCCTGTTTATACATTACCCAATGTGTTTACTCCCGATAATGATGGTAAGAACGATTTGTTTGTTCCGTTTCCTTATCGTTACGTTGACCACATTGAACTCACCATTTACAATCGTTGGGGAAGTAAAGTTTTTGAAACACATGATAAGGATATTTTGTGGAAAGGAACCAAAGATAATGGCTCAACACGACTGAGTGATGGAGTATATTACTACGTTGGAAAAGTGTATGAAATTTTCATTGATGGCATAAAGCCACGTACTCTCAAAGGTGCCGTTAACCTGATAGGAGGTGCCAAATAATGTTTACCGGAATTATTGAAACCATTGGCATTGTAAAGAAAATAGAGCGTGAAGGCAGTAACCGTCATTTTACCATAGCATGTTCTTTTGCTTCTGATTTAAAAATAGATCAAAGTGTTGCACACAATGGTGTTTGTCTTACTGTCGTAAAAATTAATCCTGAAAATGGAACTTATAAGGTTACTGCTGTTGATGAAACATTGCGCCAAACAAACCTTGTTGATTTGGTCGAAGGCGATGAAGTAAATCTTGAAAGAGGCATGTTGTTGAATACACGTTTAGATGGGCATATTGTTCAAGGACATGTTGACGGCACTGCTGTTTGCACTTCAATAACCAATGAAAACGGCAGTTGGAAATTTGTTTTTGAAAATGATGGCTCAGCATTTAATTTAATTGTTCGAAAAGGATCTGTAACGGTTAATGGTGTCAGCCTTACTATAGTGGAGGCCGATGATTATTCGTTTTCTGTTGCCATTATTCCTTACACCATGCTGCATACCACTTTCAGAAATTTAAAACAAGGTCACTCTGTCAATATTGAGTTTGATATTATTGGAAAGTATGTTGCAAGGCTGATGCAAAAATCAGTTTGATAAATTTACTCCCGTATAATTTTCCGGTGTAATATTCAATAATTCAGCTTTTACAGCATCGCCAACCTGAAGTGTGCCAATAAACTGATGAATATCCTGCAATGTGATGTTTTCTTTCCCACGTGTAAGATCCTTTAATACTTCATAAGGATTAGGGTAGCCTTCACGTCTTAGAATAGTTTGTAATGCTTCAGCAATAACAACTGCATGACGATTAAGATCAGCAGAAATTACCTGAGTATTTGGAATGATTTTATTTAAACCTTTTAGTAAAGATTTCAGTGCAATGAGTGTGTGAGCAAAAGGAACACCTGTGTTTCTCAATACGGTGCTGTCAGTCAAGTCACGTTGAAGTCGTGATACGGGAAGTTTAGCTGACAGATGTTCAAACAAAGCATTGGCAATACCAAGATTACCTTCCGCATTTTCAAAGTCTATCGGGTTTACTTTATGTGGCATTGCAGAAGAACCAATCTCACCGGCTTTGACGGTTTGCGAAAAATAGTTCATACTGATGTAGCTCCATACGTCACGGCATAAATCCAATAAAATATTGTTGATGCGTTTTAGATTGTCAAATAAGGCAGCAAGATTGTCATAAGGTTCAATTTGCGTAGTGTAGGCAGTACGTGTTAGTCCTAGAGAGTTCACAAAGTCATCAGCAAAAGTAATCCAGTCAACGGTAGGATAAGCTACTGCATGAGCATTGAAGTTTCCTGTAGCTCCACCAAATTTTGCACTATGAGGTATTGACTTGAGCATTTCTAACTGTGAGCGAAGCCTTTCGCTAAAAACTTTCATTTCTTTTCCCAAGCGCGTTGGGCTGGCAGGTTGCCCATGTGTATGAGCCAGCAGGCTAATGTTTTTCCATTCCTGTGCCTGACTTTCAATTTTGTTTATCACATCTGTTAATGCCGGTAGCATTACTTCGGCAATGCCATGACGGACGAGCATTGGTGTTGCTGTGTTATTGATATCTTGCGAAGTAAGCCCAAAGTGAACAAACTCTTTTGCTTTTTGCAGTCCTAATGCCTCTAATTTTTCTTTTACAAAATATTCAACAGCTTTTACATCATGATTGGTAGTTTTTTCTGTTTGCTTAATCTGTTCTGTATCGGCAGGTGTAAACTGTCGGTAGATGCTGCGCAGTGCATCAAATTTTCCAGCGTCAATTTGAAGTTGTGGCAGTTGCAGCTGTGACAGTGCAATAAGATATTTTACTTCTACCTTAACACGTTCGCGGATGAGGGCATATTCAGAAAAATATTCTCTCAGCGGACTACAAACAGCGGCATAGCGACCGTCAACAGGCGAAACAGCAAAAAGGGCATCGGACATAGCATAATATTTGGTGAGACAAAGGTAGATTTTAAAAATTAAATGCTGATTGTGATTTGGATTATATCCTATGACATTAAATTTTACTGCAATTGATATGGAATGTTTATTTTAGCTCTCTGAAATTTTATCTTATCAGCA
The DNA here is from genome assembly GCA_037045145.1 of Bacteroidia bacterium. Taxonomy (NCBI): domain Bacteria; kingdom Pseudomonadati; phylum Bacteroidota; class Bacteroidia; species Bacteroidia bacterium. The sequence continues at coordinate 1,100,221 of JBAOIA010000012.1, read as the reverse complement.
TGGCAAAAGTAGATTTACGTTTTCTCAACCACCTGCCACCGGTAGATCAGGTTGGTGTTGAAGAGCGTGTGGCCCGTCTAAACAAACGCAGCATCAAGAACGAATCGAAGATGGAAGCATTGAAGTTAGCCATTTCCATGATGGATTTGACTACGCTTGATGCTAAAGATACACCCGGAAAAGTGAGACAACTGTGTGCCAAGGCCATCCGGCCACATGAAATGGAAGGCATCCCTTCTGCAGCAGCAGTATGTGTATATGCAAACCTTGTGTCGGTAGCCAAACAGGCATTGGAAGGCACAAAGGTTAAAGTTGCTGCTGTGTCAACGGCTTTTCCAAGCGGCATGAGTAATAGAAAATTCAAGTTAGACGAAACACGCTATGCTGTTGCCGAAGGTGCCGATGAAATTGACATGGTTATTTCAAGAGGAGAATTTTTGAGAGGAGAGTATAACTTTGTGTTTGACGAAATAGCTGCTGTGAAAGAAGCCTGCGGTAAAGCTCATTTGAAAGTTATTTTAGAAACAGGCGAACTCTCCACTTTGGATAATGTAAGGAAGGCAAGTGAATTGTCAATTGCAGCAGGTGCCGATTTTATTAAAACATCTACAGGAAAAGTACAACCTGCAGCCACACTGCCTGTAACCTTGGTGATGCTTGAATGTATTCGCGATTACTATTACAGAACAGGAATAAAAATAGGTATGAAGCCTGCCGGGGGTATTGCCACTGCTAAGCTGGCACTACAATATTTAGTGATGGTTAGAGAAACGCTGGGGCAGGATTGGCTGAATGCAGATATGTTCAGGTTTGGTGCAAGCTCTTTAGCCAACGATTTGCTTATGCAGATATTAAAACAAATTACTGGAGTGTATCAAAGTGCCGATTATTTTTCGAAAGATTAAAAAGAAAAAGTTTATAGAAAATAACAAACAGCTGATATGAAATATAAAAGAATATTATTGAAACTTAGTGGTGAAGCACTGATGGGAGAGAAAAATTTTGGGATAGACAACAACAGACTTACCCAATATGCGGAGGAAATAAAAACTATTGTTGACAAAGGTGTTCAGGTTGCCATAGTAATAGGAGGAGGTAATATTTTCAGAGGGTTGCAGGCAGCAGAAGGTGGCATGGACAGGGTGCAGGGCGATTACATGGGTATGCTTGCTACTGTCATTAACAGTATGGCTTTGCAGGGTGCATTAGAACATAAAGGCATAAACACACGTTTGCAATCGGCCATTACTATGGATGCTATCTGCGAGCCTTTTATCAGAAGAAGAGCAGTGCGCCACCTTGAAAAAAACAGAGTAGTGATTTTTGGTGCCGGAACAGGTAATCCGTATTTTACTACCGATACAGCAGCTTCATTGCGAGCCATAGAAGTGGAGGCTGATGTAATTTTAAAAGGAACCAGAGTGGATGGCATCTATACTTCCGACCCTGAAAAAAACAGTGATGCTGTACGCTTTGAACATCTAACCTTTGATGATGTTTACGAAAAAGATTTGAAGGTAATGGATATGACAGCCTTTACCTTGTGTCATGAAAACAAATTGCCGATTATAGTTTTTGATATGAACACTCCCGGTAACCTGTTGCGTTTGGTAGAAGGCAACCATGTAGGCACGTTGGTGGATGTAGAGTAGGCTTAAAGTAATTTTTATTTCAGTGAAATGCAGATTAAAACATATTGACAGTTCTCAAGTCATTTGTTGGATTAATTCTAAAATTCCACCTTTTTTTAAAACCCACGCATCCTCGCCCCTTACGCACGTTCTTGACTTCAGACGAGGACGAGAGGGGTTACTTTAAAACCTTTGGGGAACTCTGGATTCCAAGGTAATCAAGAAGTTATCTGAAAATTTGAAAAATATGGACAGAACCAGAGTGAAATTAAATAAGTTTGCAAGCTCAAATAAGGCACTTTCTTGACAACCATAAATATAAATCCTGAACGAATAAATCACTTGCTCAAACTCTATAAGTTAGGCAAGAAGGAATTTCTTTCGCTTGTTAGTGAGGGCTTGAAAAAGCAATTCACAGAAGAAGAAGTTTTCAGAAGCGAAATGAAAGCGAGTTTGCTCAAAAAGATTGACAAAGTTTTCGGCAAAGGATTGAACTACTACATTGACCCGAAACAACTTCGTGAAGCAAAAGAAGAAAGTATTTTTTTTAGAAAAGATAAATTCAATGCTGACCTGAATCTTGCTTCAAAGAAAATTGTGAATCAATTTGAAGAAGAAAAAATTTCTCTTTCGGCACTTTCAAAACTTTCTGACCTTACAAGAGACAGAGTGTTGCCCGTTTACACGGTGAGCAACAAACCAAAAGAAGTTGCAACGGAAATGAGGAAAAAAATTTATCCGGAATTTAACTACAAGAAAAGAGAGTTTCTTAAGTCACTAATTGCAAAGTTTGCTGAACACAACATTTTGGTTTTTGAGTTTGTAGAAAACTGGAACAAAAAAGAGAAAGTAAATATCAACGGCTTTTATCTCAAACCTGACACCATTGTTCTTAAGCGAAATCAAAAATCTTTTAGCCGAGAAATTTTCACACTGGTTCATGAGTTAGGACATTATCTTTTGAACGAAGAAGAAATTGATGAACGCATCAATGAAGACACACCTGATTATAATTCATTGAGCAGAATTGAAAAATGGTGCAATGACTTTGCATATTTCTTTTTAGTTGGGGAGTTGGACAAAACTTTGGCAGCATTGCCAACAGCGACTGCACACAACGATTTTCATCAAGACATTTTGGATGAGATTGCAATGGCAACAAACCTTAGTGTGTTTGCACTTTACACACGATTGCTGATTACAGAAAAAATTTCCTTGGGTAATTACAGAAAGCGATGCAATGAAATTTCAGAAAGTATTAGTGAACGAGAAGCAGAAGAACAACGCAAGCATGAGTTGGAGAAATTGAAAGCATTGGAAGAAGGAAGAACAATTGGCGGAGCAGCGGCAAAGCCGCTTCTATCCCCATTGTATGTAAACGCAATTCAGTCGGCATTTTACGAAGGAGTAATTACCGAAGCGGAGTTTTGCAAAAGGTTAAACATTAAAGCCGACAGGATTGATTATTATCTCAAATGAGAGCAGCAATAGACACAACTTCACTTGTTTCATTTGTTCGCTATTATCTACCATTTGATAAAGCAGATAAACTGAAAAAACTTCTTGAAAAGAAATTCAATTCAGGAGAAGTGATTGTGTTGGACAAAGTGTTTGAGGAATCGGGCAGAGTTGCTAAAGGAATTGTAACGGAGAAACTGGACTTTCTTGATGACAAAAAAAAATTGGTGAAAACTGATATGATTCTACCTGAGCAAAAGTTTTTCAACATCCTTGAAAACCAGTTATGCTATGGCTCACAGAAAAATAAACTTACTGATGTTCAATTTGAAATTGAACAGAAAAGATATTTGAATTCTGCTGATGCTAAATTGATTTTGTTTTGTGAGAAGGATAAAAATAATTTGGGATTGGATAAACCTATTTTGGTTACAGAAGAATCGCGGAGTGAGAATGACGGCAAACTTTTTAAGAAGTTGCCAGAGATATGTTCCATTCTAAACATAGAGCATTGTAATCTACCCACCTTGCTCAAAGACCACTTCCAAATTAATCTGAGTGATTACTTGAAATAAATGCCCCCCCCTCGTCCTCGTCTGAAGGGTAGCGTTGTGTGCGAGAGACGAGGATGTGATTAACACCTTTTATAGAGCCCCGCACATCCTCGTCCCTTATGCACGACTTGACTTTAGACGAGGACGAGAGGGGGACAATTGGAAAAAGATTGATGGGAAATAATTGTAGAAAAATATTGATTTAATCTAAAATTATCATACTTTTAGTCCTTGATTTTCCTGTATAACTCAATGGGCGAAAACTAAACTAAAAAAGTATGATAAAGAAACTACTTACAACCTTCCTTTTATTATTTAATGGATTACTATTTGCGGGAAATGACGGTAATCAGGAATTAATTCTCCGTATAAATGAACTTTCAAATCAGAAAAGACATGCGCAGATAGACAATATCTTAAGTACAACAGAAGGCATTGTTTCAAAGGAATATTGTTATTCGCTGAATTGTGTTATGCTAATAATCAATTCTACTGAATATAACAGCAGAGAAGTTCTATTGAATAAACTAAAGAATGAAGGTTTCACATTTACAGAGCGCAATGGTGTCACTATTTCGAGAGTGAAACAAGCTTGCAAGGATTCAAACAACAGCGATATGATAAAGAATCAATAATTGATTATGACGTAGAATAATTTTATTAACCTATCAAATATGAAACAACTCCTACTATTTCTGATTGTCGGTTATGCTCTGTTAGCTAATGAAAGCAGTGCACAATGCACAGGTGGTACTCTTGCCAGCAATATAACACCGGGAGTGACTTGGAGTACCACCGGAACCACTGCCGTGGCAGCAGGAAAATATTATACATTTACGGCTACGTCAGGATTTGTATATTATTTTTCATTCTGTGCTGCTGATGGTGGAAATGCTACATGGGATACACAGATAACTATTTTAAATAATGCAGGTACTTATGTTGGAGCAGGTGGTTTTAGTGATGATAATTGCGGATTGCAGTCCTATCTTGCATGGACTTGTGTAACCACAGGAACATACAGGGTGTTGATTACAAAATACAGTTGTACTACTGGCGGTACAGGTGCAACAATGTCATACAAGTACAGTGCCCCTTTAAGTTGTCCTTCAAATCTTGGAACAGGCAACGTAGCCATTGCTTCATTACCTTATAGCAGTGGTGCAGGAACTACCTGCGGAGCAGGCAATGATTTAACATCAGTCAATACCAATCCTTGTGGCAGTACATTTTATCTTGACGGAGAGGATAAAGTTTTTATTTTTACTCCTGCCAGTACCGGAACTGTAACCATAACACTCAATGCACCTTCTGCAAGTTATACAGCATTAAACTTATACAATGGCTGCCCTTTAACCGGTCAACCCGGAACATGTGTTGCCAACAGTCAGAGCTCCACAGGAAGCAAAACACTCACTGTCTGTCTTCAGGCAGGAACAACCTATTATCTGATTCTTGATACTTGGCCGGCACCAAGTTGTGTTCCCTTTAATAATCTGACCATTTCTGCACCTGTGCCTGCAGGAGCCTGCGCAACAGGTAATGGTACAGTAAATGTAGCATCGTTGCCTTATACCAGCAACAATCGAACTACCTGTGGTAAGACTGATGATTTTACGACTACCAATACGATTGCCTGCGGAAGCACTTTTTATAACGGTGCAGAAGACGAAGTATTTATTTTTACCCCCTCAACTTCAGGACAGACAACTATTTCACTGACAAGCGTAAGTTCATGGGTAGGAATAACGCTGTTTGACGGATGTCCTTTGGTTACCAGTTGCAGCGGTACTGCCGGTACCTGTGTTGCTTTTGCACAAAGTTCTGCAGGCAGTCAGAGCATGTGTGTTAATGTTATTGCAGGTCATACCTATTATCTTGTAGTTGACCAGTTCCCATCTCCTTATTGTATTCCTTCATATAATATCAGCATCAGTGCACCTGTAGGTATGCTTCCCGGTGCTGTGTGCAGCAATGCCGTAAACATAAGTGGACTTCCTTTTTCGGCTGCAAATGAAACAACAGCTTGTATGGGTAATGACTATACTAATGCATCCATAGGATCATGCGGTACATTATATGAGTCGGGAGAAGATAAAGTTTATCGTTATGTAGCAAGCGGCCCCGAGTGTATCTCTATAACTTTAAGTCAGGCAAGTGATAATTTAATAGGCTATCAGGTATATAGTGGCTGCCCGGGAAATGCAGGTACAAACTGTATAGGTAATAATAGCGGAGCACTTTCCGGAACATTAAACGGCAGTGTTGTATTGCCGGCAGCAGGCACATATTTTATTATTGTAGATACATGGGCACCGCCAACAAGTGTTACTTATGATATCAGTATTCAATCTTTTGGTTCAGGAGCAGCAAATGATTTACCATGTAATGCAACTCCGCTTCCTATTGGTGTTTATCTTAACGGAAGTAATAGCTGTTCAGGCTTGGCAGGTGAGCCTTCTAATCCATCATGTTGGTCAGCAGGGGCACGAAACACAGTTTGGCATTCTTTTGTAGCACCGCCTTCAGGTCAGGTAACTATAAGAACCGTGCCCGGATCATTACGTAATTCACAAATAGCTTTATATCAAGGAACCTGTGGTGCATCAATGACTTTATTGGCTTGCAATGATGATGCTCCTTCATGCGGTACTACCATTAATTATATGTCGCAGATAAATTATAGTGGTTTGACAGCAGGTACAACTTATTATGTTGTAGTTGATGGTTACAACAATGAGACGGGTAGTTACGGCATTATTATAGTTAGTGGTCCACCCACCAATATTCCTCCTGTATTTGGGCAGGAATGTAGTGTTCCAAATCCTGTTTGTAACCAGATTATATCCATCGGTGATCCGGGTTATCAGGCTTTCGGTTCATCTTGTGACTTTCCGGGCAGCGGTAGTAATTGTCTTTTAAGTGCTGAGCGAGGCTCTGCCTGGTATGAAATAAATATTCAGAATGCAGGTGTATTAGCATTTAACATTATCCCTAATGACTATGTTGCCGGTTTACCAGGTAATGAAACAGATTATGATTTTGCAATTTGGAAGATGAAAGACGGACCTACCAATAATGCTGTTAATACATGTGCAACCTTAGCGAGTGGAGCAGCACCCATACGTTGCAATTACAGCTATCTTGGAGTAACAGGGTTAAATAGCACTGTTACCAATCAGGCACCAGTTCCATATACACCTGATTATAATGCTGCCTATGATGCACAGATTAATGTTGCTGCAGGTGATGTTTACCAGCTTGTTGTGAGTAATTTCTCCAATAGCACATCGGGGTTCACAATGAACTTTTTAAGCTCACCGGTTAATTTCACTCCCAATCCGGGATTTGTAGTGTGGTCTGGTGGTGTTGACAACGATTGGTTTAAAGCTCCTAACTGGGGTGGATGCCAGATTCCAAATTGTACAGTAGATGCTATTATTCCACCATCATCGGCAAACATGCCGATAATCAACGCTGCAGGTGCTTCTTGTAAATCCATGACAATAAATCCTTCGGCCTCGCTTTCTATCAATGCGGGGTTCTCATTACAAGTATGTCAGGACTATAATAATAACGGTACACTGAATGCTGCAAACGGTTCAAATGTATATTTTAATAACGCCTCAGTAAATCAGAGTTTAAATGGAAACATGGTTGGAGCTTCGGCATTTGCTAATGTTGTTGTTAGTAAAACAGGTGGCATTGTAACGTTGGGGCAGAATGCCGACATGAAAGGTAATTTTATTATCACTTCAAGTACAAGTAATTTTAATGCAAATGCAAAAACACATCGTGTTGGAGGAGATTTTCTGAATTATGGTACATACACACCAGGTATTGGTGGCACACTTGAGCTATATGGAACAGCTGCTCAGAATTATTTAAACAATGGAGTTCTTAATAATCTTTCCATGAATCATTCAGGTACTGGCGTAACATTACTTTCCAATGCAACGCTTGGCAATAATGGAATGCTTTCGCTGACTAACGGAAAAATAATCACCAACCTATTTGAAGTGAAAGTTAATAACCGGAATAGCGGAGCTGTTACTCCCGGAAATATGAATAGTTTTATTCAGGGTAACTTACGCAGATACCTGAATACACAAGGATCTTACGATTTTCCTGTAGGTCATGCAACCGCAGGATATCAGCGAATGAATATTAACTTTAATGTTCCGGGAAGCCCAACAACTATTGATAATCTTCTTTCTTTCTTTAATACTTATTCTGTTATCCCTGCCGGAATAGCGGCTACTGAATGTAGTGTGGTTTATTCACAGCCTGCTCTTGACAATGGTTACTGGAGTTTTACGGCAAGCAATAGTCCTTTGTCAGGAACCTATGATGCCACTGCCTATAATCTCAACTACAGCAATCCATTTATGGGATGGACTATCATGAGAAACCACGGTGCAGGATGGAATTTGTTTAATGGAATTTGTTTGAACAGCCCTGTTACGGCTGTAAAAAGATTGGCCATGAATGGCTTTGGAACGGGCACAGAGTTGTTTGGAATAACACAGGCCAACAATCCATTACCCGTAGAGTTAATTGCATTCAATGCTTCACCTTTGGTCAATTCAATTATGGTTGAGTGGAGCACTGCCAGCGAAATCAACAGTGATTATTTTGAATTACAGCGTTCACTTAACGGAGTTGAATTTACAACTATTACAAACCTTACTTCACAAGGAAACAGTAATGTGGTGTCGGATTATAAATTTGAAGATAGAGACGTTGTTAAAAACACAATGTATTTTTATAGATTGAAACAGGTTGATAAAAACGGCAGCTATGTTTATACAGAAATTCGCAACGCAAAGATTGATGACGATTCAAATGTTTTTGTAATTACCCCGAATCCGTATAAAAATGAAACCAATTTTGTCATCTTTTTAAAAGACAATGCCGATGTTAGTATGGAGGTTATAAACGTAATAGGAGAGGTGGTTTCAACACAGATAAATGACAGACTTGAAAAAGGAATGCATCAATATACCTTCAGTGCAAAGAAACTTGGATTGCCTGCCGGTATCTATAATGTCAAACTGAATATCAATGGAGTAATTACATCCAGAAATATGATAGAATTAGAGTAGGTTTTCACCAAACAAAATGTTTGTTATGAGCCAATGAAATTAAACAATATATCCAATTTAATGTTGTATGTTTGCAACTTATATTAATAAATCAATTAAACACAACATCTGTAACAAACCCTATAACAAAAAGTAGTTGCACTTTTCAATTAAAGTAAAGTAGGCACTTTATATCAACTACAAAAAGCCTGTATTAAAAAACCGAGATAGTATTTAATGACATTTTCAAATTTAAACCTTATTGCACCCATATTGGATGCATTAAGAAAACTGGAGTATGAAAAACCTACTCCCATACAAGCACAATCAATACCCGCTTTATTAGACGGCCGCGACATTTTTGGATGTGCGCAAACAGGAACCGGCAAAACAGCAGCATTTGCATTACCTATTCTGCAATTGCTACATAATAAAAATCAAAAACCCTCCAACACCATAAAAGCCTTAATACTTGCTCCTACCCGCGAGCTTGCCATACAAATTGGCGAAAGTTTTACTGATTACGGAAACAAGCTGCCTTACCGCCATGTGGTGGTGTTTGGTGGTGTATCGCAACTAAATCAAACCAATGCTTTGAAAAAAGGTGCCGATGTGCTTATTGCAACACCGGGTCGCCTGCTTGACCTTATGCAACAAGGCTACGTAAATCTTCAGCATATAGCATATTTTGTGCTGGATGAAGCCGACCGTATGTTGGATATGGGCTTTATTAACGACATTAAAAAAGTTATTGCAAAACTCCCTCAACAAAGGCAAACCATATTTTTCTCTGCAACAGTAGCTCCTGAAATCATGAAACTTGCCAACACGCTGCTGAGTAATCCTGTTAAAGTAAACGTAACCCCTGTTTCCACTCCTACAGAAATGGTGAAGCAGTTTGTATATCATGTAAAAAAAGAAAATAAACGCTCGTTGCTTCGTCATGTGCTCAAGTCAAATGGTATTGATCATGCACTGGTGTTTACACGCACCAAGCGCGGTGCCGACAGGGTGACCAAAGAGCTCAATAAAAACGGCATTAAAGCCGAAGCCATACATGGTGATAAATCGCAGGGTGCACGCGAGCGCGCTTTGGAGGGTTTTAAAAACAGGAAGGTACATGTGCTGGTGGCAACAGATATTGCTTCGCGCGGTATTGATGTGGATAAATTAACACATGTAATAAATTTTGAAATTCCCGAACAGGCCGAAACCTATGTACACCGCATAGGCCGTACAGGGCGTGCGGGCGAATCAGGAACTGCGCTTTCATTCTGTACAGAAGATGAAAAGCCATACCTTAACGATATACATAAACTGATTAGAAAAAACATTGATGTGGTAAGATCACATCCTTTTCAATAAAAATTATTTTAAATTTTAGTAATTATAAATTAAACAAACAATGCAAAACGGTACAGTAAAATTTTTTAACGAAACAAAAGGATTTGGATTTATTAAAGCAGAAAACGGAGAAGACATCTTCGTGCACGTTTCAGGAATTAAAGAAAACATTCGTGAAAACGACAATGTGGTTTTTGAAGTGCAACAAGGAAAAAAAGGATTAAATGCAGTAAACGTTCGTTTATTGTAATTAAGCATAAAAACACTTGTTTAAAAAGGAGGTGCAGATTGTACCTCCGTTTTTTATGGAATATATCCGGGCATTGCATCTATCCTGTAAATTAAACATTAATACAGGAAGTAAAATGAAAAAACTATTTTTTGCAGCGACTCTGTTTATCGCACAATATACTGAAGCATCTGTTGAAAAAGCAGTTAAATCCAACGTTAAAAGTGTAACCGTATTTACACAAGGTGCGCAGGTTTTTCGTAACTCGCAGGTAGCCTTATCGCCCGGTGTTACGCAGCTTGTGTTTGGAGGTGTTTCGCCTTTTATAAACCCTGCAAGTGTGCAGGCAGGTGGTAAAGGCAACTTTGTGGTGCTTGAAGTAAAGCACAATATAAGATACCCCGAACCTGTGGCGCCTAAAGAAAGTACATTGCCTGCTGCTGTATTAAAAGAAATAAAGCTGCTGGAAGACTCCATTGCAGAAGCAAATTTTTATGCAGGCGACCTTGCCGAAAAAGAAAGTGCATTGCAGTTAGAAAAAGATATGATACTTAAAAACAAACTAACCAAAGGCGAAGGAAAAAGCGACTCACTGGCTGTGCTGATAAAGGCAATGGAGTTTTTCAGAATAAAGTTAACGGATATAAACACGCAATTAGGGAAAATAAAACGTGATGAAAAACGAAACAATGAATTGCTGGCAAGAGCCAATGCGCGTATAAATGACCTGCGCACCTATAAAACCAAGGAAGAGCCTGAAAAGAAATATGAGCCTGTACACGAGGTAATAGTAACTGTGAGTGCTGATGAAGCAGCAACGGCAGCAGTGGAAGTAAGCTACATGGTTACCGGTGCAGGCTGGGTACCCAGTTATGATTTGCGCAGCACTACAATTACGGCACCTGTACAGTTAACGTATAAAGCCAACGTGTATCAAACGTCAGGCGAAAACTGGAACGATGTAAAACTAAAACTAAGCACAGGCAACCCTAACCGCAGCAACATAAAACCTGTGCTGCCACCCTGGTACATTAACTACTACACACAACAACCGGCTTACCTCAAAGGCGCACGAGAAAAATCATTGCTAAACACCATTGCAGGTAATGAGCAAATGGATGCTGCTAAAAAAGATATGGATGAATTGGCACCTGCACAATCGGCAGCAAATTACTCACAACTTATAGAAACCATGACCAATGTTGAGTTTGATATTGCATTGGCTTATGACATACCCAGTGATGGTAAAAACCATATAGTAAGTGTTAAAACCAGCGAATTACCCAGCACCTATTGCCATTACTTAGTGCCTAAAATAGAAAGCGAAGCATTTTTACTGGCACGTGTTACCGGTTGGGAAAATCTTAATCTGCTGCCCGGCCGCGCCAATGTGTTTTACGAGGGAACATACGTAGGCGAAACTGTTTTAAACCCAACAGTAATAAACGATACACTTGAACTTGCCCTGGGGCGCGATAACGGTATAACCATTACCCGCACCAAACTTCCTGTAAAAGAAAATAACAAACTGCTGGGTAATGAAATTACAAAAACCGTAGCGTATGAGTTGCGCTTAAAAAACAACAAGAGCAGAAAAATTGAATTGATTGTGGAGGATCAAATTCCATTGTCAAACAATAAAGAAATTAAAGTGGAGATGAAAGACCATAACAAGGCTGAATACAATGAGCAAACCGGTTTGCTTAAATGGACGATGGCTGTAAACAGCAAGGAGTATAAAACACTTAAGTTTAGTTATGCTGTTACTTATAATAAGGATATGCCGTTGAGTTTGTATTAGCAGTTGTATAACTCCTGTAAAAAACAAAGGCTGCCTTGCATGGCAGCTTTTCGTTTTTTGAGGCTGTTTAAATTCTGACAGATTGTTTTCATATATAGCCCCTATAGGGCTATTATAGTATGAAGCTATTTTTTGGAGTTCCAGTGCTTCGTTTAAAAACGCAAACAACTAAAAAGAATTATTTATGCAAGTTTCTTATGGCTTCAACATAATGCTCAACGGTGTGTGCTGCACTAAGATTAAAATTCCCAATTCGTGTACGGATGAGTGAGCTTAAATAGGCTCCTGAATTAAGTGCCTTACCAAAATCGTTGGCTAAAGAACGAATGTAGGTTCCTTTGCTGCATATTACTCGAAAAGAAATCACAGGCATTGCTATGGCTGTAATCTCAAAACGATGTATATTTATTTTTCGTGGGGTTACTGTTACTTCTTCGCCACGTCTTGCTTTTTCATAGGCACGCTCGCCCTGAATGATTACTGCAGAATGTGCCGGAGGCAGTTGCTCTGTTTCTCCAATAAAAGTTTGCGCTGCCTGATGAATTTGTTCAGTGGTGATGTGTGCTATATCAAAGGTTTTGTTTACCGGTGTTTCTGCATCATAAGAAGGTGTGGTAGCGCCCAAGGTAAAAGTTCCTGTATATTCTTTTTCGAGACCCATTAAAGACTCAATGCTTTTGGTGGCCTTGCCTGTACAGACAATCAGCAGGCCTGTTGCCAGTGGGTCTAAAGTTCCGGCATGTCCAACTTTTATTTTTTTGAATGGACGACTGCCGTCTTCAAGTTTCTGATGTTGCAAGGTGCCTCTTAGTTTGTTTACCACATCAAACGAAGTCCATTCCAGCGGTTTGTCAACCAGAAGCGTTTCGCCCATCAAAAAATCAGGCATTGCGATTAAAGCATTTTAAGTTCAATGCCGGCAAAGTGCAACAGCAAAATGGCAGCACCAATAATTATTCTGTACCAGCCAAAAATTTTAAAACCATGTTTGGTCAGATAGCTTATAAAAGATTTGATAGCAATGGCTGCCACAATAAATGCCACCACATTGCCTACAGCAAATAGTTTTATTTCTTCTGTAGTGAATCCTCCGTTCAATTTATAAAAGCCATACATTTTATAAAGTGTTGCTGCAAACATGGTGGGCACAGCCAAAAAGAACGAAAATTCTGCTGCAGCTTTTTTATTGAGTCCCTGAGCCAGTCCGCCAATGATGGTGGCTGCCGAACGGGATACACCGGGTATCATGGCAATACACTGAAAAAGTCCTATATAAAACGCAGACTTATCTTTTAGGAGTTCTTCGCTTCCGCGCTCTTCTGTTTTTTGAAACCATTTGTCAAGAAGAATAAAAATTATACCACCAACAAGCAGCATGGCTGCAACAACAAGTACATTTTCAAGCAAGGCATCAATATAGTCGTCAAGCAGTTTGCCTAAAACAGCAGCAGGAATAAATGCTATCAGTAATTTTTTATAAAAATTAAAATCAACAACTAAGAATTTACGCCAGTATAAAAATACAACAGAGAGTATGGCACCAAACTGAATGGCAACAGTAAAAGTTTTTGTGATTGGAAGTTCGGCAATGCCCATTACGGAGGAGCCGATAATCATGTGACCGGTAGAAGAAACAGGTAGGAACTCTGTGATACCTTCAATGATGGCCAGAATGATAGCCTGTAGTGTATTCATTAAGACAGATGGAAGCGTATTTAATCTTTGGCGTTTACAACAATGGCAAACACTTCAAGGGCATAACCAAGCACTACCATTATTGGAGCAACCGTCAATCGTTGTGTATCAAAAATGGCAGGATTAAAAACTTTCGGATCAGCAGAACCGCCACCACTCATAAGCATATAGCCAAGCAGTATAAGAACAATGCCGCCAATCATAAGCATGTAATTTATTTTCCCGAAAGGCTAATTGTATTTCCGGTTTTGATGCAGGCTTTGCTGTGGTACTTTTGGTTATGGTTTTTTCCTTTGCCATGAATTTGAATTATTAAAAGATGTCTTCAGTTCGTTGGCGAAGATATTTATTTACTGCAAAATAGGTGCTGAATCCTGAAATAAAAATACCTAAAAACACCACAATACCTAAAACGATGCTCAAATTCACCGGATTTTCAAATGCTATGATTTCAGGAATCTGTTTTTTGGCATAATAAAACACCACTAAAATCATCATATTGGCGATGACAGCACCTATCAATCCCTGCAAAATTCCTCTTACTATAAACGGTTTTCTGATAAAATTTCGTGTAGCCCCAACTAACTTCATGCTCTTTATGAGCATTCTTTTTGCATAAAGTGCCAGTCTGATGGTGTTGTTAATTAAAGCACCTGCAATAAAGAACAACACAGCACTGAAGCCAAGAATGATAAGACTGATGTTTCTGATATTTTTATTGATGGCATCGAGCAACGACTCCTGAAAATAGACTTCCTTAACAATATTGTTTTTGGAAATAAAATCCTTTAGCTGCAAAATGTTATTCTCCTCTGTATAGTCGGGCTTTAGCTTGATTTCCATCAGTGGAAGCAGTGGATTAAATCCTAAGAATGTATTAAAATCTTCGCCCAGTTCTTGTTTTAACTGTTCTGCTGCCTGTTCACTGCTGATGTATGTTACTTCTTTGATAAAAGCATTACCATCTAACTGTTTTTTAAGATTTTGAATATCTGCTTCTGCTGCATCTTGTTTGAGCATGACCGTTAAAATCACATTCTCTTTTAAGTAATCAGAAAGTTGTTTGGCATTGATGAGCAACAGCCCTAACGAACCAATAAGGAACAATACTAACGAAATACTGATGACGGTAGATATGTTTGAACTGCGAAGTGCCTTTCGTGCCAGTTTGTTATCTTCACTCATTGCAGCAAAATTAGAAGGTAAAACACTGCACCAATTACCTCAAAGAGAATTTAATCAACAGGGTTATTAATAAATTTATTTCTGTCGTTTACCAATTACTCGGATTCAAAATAATGGTCGGTGTTTTTAATAATTTCATTAACATCCATGTCGTTCATACAACGGAAATGCTTTTTAGGGCATGTATTGTATCCAATTTTAGAACATGGCCTGCACTTCAGATTTTTCACTTCACTGATGCTGAAAGGCACACTGTTTACAGGCAGATAGGGATACATGCCAAACTCCGGTACGGTATTGCCCCAAACGGAAATAATTTTTTTACGCAAGGCTGCTGCAATATGCATCAGTCCGGTGTCGTGTGTTATGACAGCTTTGCTTTGTTTAATGAGCGATGCCGACTGACCGATACTGGTAATTCCACAAGCATTAAAAACACTTTTTGGAAACATTTTTTGCAGTTCAATGCCTTTTTGTTTGTCTTCAAAACCACCAAGCAGCACCACCTGATGTTTAAGTCCGCTGACAACCTCTTTCATTTTATCAATGGGTAAACATTTTGTGGCATGTTTGGCACCAATAACAAAAGCTACATATCCCAGACTGAATGATGCAGGTAAAAAAGTGTTGATATCAACCTCATCAAGCGGGTTGATGAAATAGTCAAGCCCCTGACCATCGTTGACTACACCCATTGGGCTGATGGCATCAAAATATCGGTCAACTATATGTTTATGCGGCAGCTTGTTTATTTTAAAATTCACATAAATCCACTTTTCAATATTTAGTTTTTTGAAACTGTATTTTTTTGCGCTTAATGCTCTTTTTACCTTCAACGAACGCATGTTGTGATGCAGGTCAACTACATAATCATAACCGACCATTTTTAACTGCTTGATAATTTCCGACAGATTATTATCAACATAAAGGGTGTTATCAATGTAGGGGTTGTTTGCCAATACATCACTAAAGTCGCGCTTGGTAAGAAAATGCACTTCTGCATTGGGCATTTGTTTTTTAATACAACGCAAAACAGGTGTTGTTAAAACAATATCACCAATAGAGCTAAAACGGATGACTAAAATACGGGACATAAAGTGGTTTTCGAAAAAATGTCAAATGCCAATGTTTGCAAAGGTAAGCATTGGTTTAAATACTTAAATTCGATTTACTTTGCATCATGATTTTTACAGACACACACACCCATCTCTATGCCGCAGAGTTTGATACAGACAGAGAAGAGCTTATGCAACGGGCAATTGATACCGGTGTGAGTCGTTTTTTTCTTCCAAATGTTGAAGCGTCAAGTGTTACCCCAATGCTTGACTTATGTGAACGGTTTCCGGAGAACTGTTTTCCTATGATGGGATTGCATCCATGCTCGGTGAAAGAAAATTATTTGGATGAGCTTTCATTGGTTGAGACTGAATTGTCAAAAGGAAATTATTTTGGTGTTGGGGAAATAGGTCTTGATTTTTTCTGGGATATAAGCTTTGTTAAAGAACAGGAAGATGCTTTTTTAAAACAGATTGCCTGGGCATGTGAATTAAATCTACCTGTAAGCATTCATTCGCGTTCAGCAACGGCACGTGCTATTGAGCTTATACAGTCATCCGGTCTTAATGTAAAAGGAGTCTTTCATTGCTTTGGTGGAAATATAGTGGAAGCAAAAGCAATTACTGATATGGGAATGTTTTTGGGAATAGGAGGTGTAATTACTTACAAGAATTCCGGCCTTGATACTATTGTTAGTCAGGTAGAATTGAAACATATTGTTTTGGAGTCTGATGCACCATACCTACCACCGGTGCCGCATCGAGGCAAAAGAAATATTCCGGAATATTTATTGCTGACAGCACAGAAATTAGCGGTCATAAAAAATTGTTCATTGGCAGAAGTTGCTGAGCAGACCACAAAAAATTCTAAAGTTATTTTCAAGCAATGATAAAGACAGATAAGAAGAACCTTCTGATAATTTACACCGGTGGAACCATAGGTATGATTCATGATGAAGAAACAGGATCGTTAAAGCCATTTAATTTCGGCAAGCTCAATACTGTTGTTCCCGAGTTGAAGAAACTTCCCTGTAAGATTGACTTTCATTCTTTCGAGCCTCTGATAGACAGTTCTGATATGCAGCCTGAGCGATGGATACAAATTGCAGAAGTCATAGAAGAAAATTATGGTAAGTATGATGGATTTATTGTCCTGCATGGTACCGATACAATGGCTTATACCGCATCGGCATTAAGTTACATGTTTCAGAATCTGAACAAACCTGTAATCCTCACCGGATCGCAATTGCCTATTGGTGAAATCAGAACAGATGCAAAATCCAACCTCATCACTGCTGCTGAAATTGCCTGTGGTAATGTTATTGTTCCTGAAGTTTGTATTTGTTTTAACAATCAGCTGTTCAGAGGCAACAGAGCTGAAAAATTTACTTCTTCAAAATTCGATGCCTTTCAATCCATCAACTATCCTCCATTGGCAGAGGCAGGCACTGAAATTAATTACAACCATGATGCTATTCGAGAGGTTAACAACAATGCATTAAAAGTAAAAACACACTTCAATAATGCTGTCATGATTTTTAAATTGTTTCCGGGAGTAAACGAAAAGGTTTTGTCAGCAATTTTAAATTCCGGAGTATTAAAAGGTTTGATCATTGAAACCTATGGCTCTGGCAATGCGCCAAAGAATGAAAAGATACTTAAACAATTAATGGATGCAGTAAAAAATCAAATGATAGTTGTAAATGTTTCGCAGTGTAGCGGAGGTGTGGTGCAGATGGAAAAATACGAAAATGGACTTGCATTAAAACGTGCTGGCGTTGTTAGTGGCTATGACATGACAACGGAAGCTGCCATTACCAAGCTGATGTTTTTATTGGGAAGTGAAATGGATTTTCAAGAGATAAAAGTGAATATGCAACTTGATATGGCTGGAGAACTAAGTCGTGAATAAAAGTGTTGATAACAAACTACGCATTGGCGCAGTTGTTCAATTTGTCAACCTACTTTTGATGCGGTTTTAATCAATCTGTTGACAACGGTCAAAAGATAGGTTTGGTTTTAGGTTCTCAGCCTGTCGTATTTTTTTCGGCAGGCTTTTTCTTTAGTCATCATGTTAATTTGTTAGCTTTGCAGGCTCATTAAGGAGAGGTGTCCGAGTGGTTGAAGGAGCACGCCTGGAAAGTGTGTTTACGTCAAAAGCGTAACGAGGGTTCGAATCCCTCTCTCTCCGCAAAAATCTTTTATCAATATGTACACAGGAATTTTACACACACACACACTTGTTGTTTCACTGTTTATTGTTTTATACCTCATTAAAGCAACCTTGTTAGTGTTAAACAAGCATGCAGCATTAGACAACTTTGTTAAGAAAACAAAGGTTGCAGAAATGATTATCAGTACCTTGTTTTTATTGACAGGAGTTTATCTTGCTGTAAATACCGGCAACAAGGGCACATGGCTGTGGGTTAAATTGTTCGTTATTGCTTGTACCATTCCGCTTGCAATTATTGCATTTAAAAAGAAAAACAGTTCATTGGCATTAATTTCACTCATGGCATTAATTTATGCTTATGGTATTTCGGAAACAAAATCCATATCCATGAAGAAAGCAGATACATCAGTAAATACTGCAGGATTGGAAGGTGTTGCTGCAGGTAAAGTTATTTTTGAAAGCAAATGCCAGTCTTGTCATGGTGCAGATGGAAAATTGGGGTTGAGTGGAGCCAAAGATCTTACACAATCTGCATTGTCTGCCCCGCAAAAGATTGATATCATTACCAATGGAAAGAAAACAATGGCTGCCTATAAAGATCAATTGACACAAGAGCAAATTACTGCCGTTGCAGAATATGTTCAGACACTGAAATAATTTATTTCAGTTTAATTTATTGATGAAAGAAAAAACCGTTTTCAAACCTCTTACAGATGTTAAGGAGCGCGCTGTTTTAGTAGGTGTAATTTTGAAAGATCAGCCTGTAGAACAGGAGATGGAATATCTCGATGAACTGGCTTTTCTTGCAGAAACTGCCGGAGCGCAAACATTAAAGTCTTTTACTCAGAAATTAGACCATACCGAACCACGGACCTTTGTGGGTTCAGGTAAACTGGCAGAAATCAATGAGTATATTAAAGCTAATGAAATAAATCTTGCAGTTTTCGATGATGAGTTATCGCCTTCGCAGCAACGCAACATTGAAAAAGTATTGCAGATAAAAGTTTTAGACAGGACACAACTCATTCTCGATATTTTTGCACGAAGGGCGCGCACAGCACAGGCACAAGTGCAGGTAGAGTTGGCACAATATCAGTATCTGATGCCACGCCTCACACGCATGTGGACACACCTCGAGAAACAGCAGGGAGGAATCGGCAACCGTGGTCCCGGTGAAAAAGAAATTGAAACAGACAGGCGTATTGTTCGCGACCGACTGAGCAAGCTCCGGGAGCGTTTGAAAGAAATAGAGAAGCAAGGCTTTAATCAGCGTAAAGCAAGAGGCAATATGGTTCGTGTGGCATTGGTGGGTTATACCAATGTAGGCAAGTCCACAATCATGAATCTGCTTAGTAAATCAGATGTTTTTGCCGAAAACAAACTCTTTGCAACATTAGATACTACAGTAAGGAAAGTAGTGTTTGACAATATTCCCTTTTTATTGAGTGATACGGTTGGATTTATCCGCAAGTTGCCACATCATCTGGTAGAATCGTTTAAGTCAACACTTGACGAGGTGCGCGAAGCCGATATTCTAATTCATGTTATAGATGTTTCGCATCCTAATTTTGAAGCACATATTGATGTTGTCAACCACATGCTGCAAGAACTTGGCTCAGCAGACAAACCGGTCATACAGGTGTTTAATAAAATAGATGCGTTTTCTTATGTTGAAAAGGAAACAGATGACCTGACTCCAATGACACACGAAAATATTTCGTTAGAAGATTTGAGAAAAACATGGATGAACAAAGGCAAAGTAGCTACAATTTTTATATCTGCTACAGAGAAGGAAAACATTGCCGAGTTACGTAAAATTTTACTCAACAAGGTGAAGGCTATTCACCTGCAGCGTTATCCAAATAAATAGTCCTCAATTCTCGCAAAAATTGATTAGGTATAAGAAAATTATTTCACTAAAATATTACTTAAATTCATTAAACTTGCGTTTTAAATTAAAATTAATATGAAAAAGTTTTGTTTTATTATGGTTTGTATTTCTTTAAGCTCTTGTGCAAGTTGGAAGCAAATAGGTGCATTGACTGTGATGAGCACTCGAAATTTTGATGGAAATACAAAGTATATAGAAAAGGCACGTTATGTGGATAGTAGGAAGACAAAAGAACTACCACGTGCAATTCGTAAGGCGCATGATAATATGTCGCCAATGGAAATTGAAATCGAAAAAATGATTTATAGCACACCGGGAGGTGATTTTATTAAGAACGCTAAAATCTACACCAAGAATGGAGAAGTTAAAATAATTGGAGATGTATGGGGTTATGGTGGAGGTGAATCCTCATCACCGATTATCATCAACCAGAATAATGGTACAGTTAAAGAATCGAATGAGAGTACACTAAAGACTGAAAAAGTTGAAGATATGGAAGTTGAGAAGAAAGACAGCCAACCAAACATTTATGGTATGGTTATCGGTGATACAGTAAAATGGAAAAGTATGGGAAAGGTTTTTGAAGGAGTAATTATGAGTATTAAAGGTGAAAAAGCTGTAATTAAAACAAGGAAAGGGGAATTCGATTCATTTGTTAAGATGTCTCTTTCTCAACTCACAAAAATTGAAGCATCAAAATAATTCCACTTTTAAATGGGTTGGTGACTTATTAAATATTTTCTTTTTCTAATCACTAAATCCTTTTCAATCGAAATTTACCTGATGGCTTTACCACCAGTGGAACATTTTCTACTGTTACAGAACTGGTGTCAAGTCCAAATGCTTTTGATTCCGGTAAACTCAGCATTTTTAGAAAGTCATAGGCACTAAGTACAAACTTCTCGTAGAAGGTGAGTTTGTTGTCGTAGGAAAGTGTTTTCTCAATAACAACAAAACGAAAATCACCGATTACATTCTTTTCTTTAAGCGAAGTATATCGGCTGGTGATATCAACTTCATTATTTTTTACAAGCTCCTCAACAACCTGACGAAACATTTGATTGATGCGGGGCTCAATCCGGAAACCCAACCGGAAATCAATATGGATAACTTTATCGTTAACCATTTCTTCTACTTTATACTCCATGGTATAAGGTTCGTCAAGCACATCTACGTGTACAAACCAGTAAATGTCGGCACGCTTCGGAAATTTCTGTAAGAGAGAATACATCACTTTCGATTCTATTTCATCTCTGCGGTTAGCACTGGTCAGATATACAAGGTTGGTTGCATACTTAGGAATAGATTCGTCTTTGCTCAGGTTGGTTAATATTTCCAAAAAGTCTTTTATTTTTACAAAATCCACAAACTGATTGCGGATTTTACGTGCAGCATACCACACGTACATGGTGAAAAACAAGAATGCAGCAATAAGCATGGTCACATAACCACCATGTTCAAACTTGATGAAGTTGGCTACTAAAAAGGCTATTTCTATTACAATAAACAATAAAAAAGTGAGCATGACCAACAGTAAAGGATAACGTTTTAGATAGAGGTAGAAGGATAATAAAGTTGTAGTCATCATCATGTCAATGATAATGGCCAGACCATAGGCACCTTCCATGTTTGATGAATGTTGAAAGAATAGAACCACGGCAATACAACCGGCACACAGTACCCAGTTAACCGTAGGGATATAAACCTGCCCGCGCAGGTCTGTCGGATAAACTACCCTCAGCTTTGGTCCGAAATTGAGTCGAATGGCTTCATTGACTACTGTAAACGCACCACTGATGATTGCCTGGCTGGCAACAACGGCTGCTGTAGTCGAAATTATAATACCAATCAATAAAAACCATTCGGGCATGAGTTGGTAAAATGGATTGATATTGATCGTCTGTCCTTCGAACTTGAGCAGGTGAGCTGCTTGTCCAAAATAATTGACTAAAAGACAAAATTTAACCATGCTCCAGGTGATGTAAATATTTTTGCGACCCACGTGTCCCAGATCTGAGTAGAGTGCTTCGGCACCGGTAGTACAAAGAAAGACTGCACCTAATATCCAAAAGCCTTGAGGATAATTAACCAATAACTGATAGGCATAGTAGGGATTGAATGCTTTTAGTACCGTTGGATTTTGAATAAGCTGATTAAATCCTAACACAAACAGCATTGAAAACCAAAGCAACATAATAGGGCCAAATGATTTACCCACGAAATTGGTACCAAACTGCTGAATAAAAAACAAGCCGAAAATGATTGATACAATGATGGGTAAGATAGGTATATCTGGATGGAGAATCTGAACACCTTCTACTGCCGAAGATACAGAAATTGCCGGGGTGATTAATCCATCAGCAAGCAGGGCACTTCCTCCTAAGATAGCAGGAAATACCAACCATTTTACTTTTGTCTTTCTTACCAATGCATAAAGAGAAAAAATGCCACCCTCACCTTTATTATCGGCTCTAAGCGTGAGAAAAACATATTTAAATGTGGTTTGAAGTGTTAGTGTCCAGAAAATACAACTGATGCCGCCTAAAACCAGTTCAGGGCTTATGGGCCTTGAGCCAATGATGGCATTCATTACATACAGCGGTGAAGTGCCTATGTCGCCATAAATGATTCCAAGCGTGACTAAAAGGCCGCCTAATGTAATTTTATTTAATGCATCGTGACGCATACTGATTTTAAATAAGGCAGCAAAGGTATGATTTCGAAATGTTTATTGAAGAAAGTTTTAAAAAAATCTCAATCGTAATTGAATTTTAATAATTCATATTTGATAGTAAAGTTAGCATAATGATTAATGGCAGTATAATTATGGAATGGTTTTGCATTTCTTTTTTAATGCTTATACACCAGCAATCTCTTAGTTACACTTTGGTAATTGAATGTTATCACACTATGATAAATAACATTTATAATATCTGGCAATGAAATAAATTGCAATGTGCTCCACGAGTAGATAACTTTGGGTATCCTTCTTCACTCTTTTATTTGTGTTTATCTTTATTTTAGTTGTACTCATAAATGCATTTGTCTTGATACAAAAGAACCAAAAAATCAAGACTGTCTGAAAAACCACTACAAAAGCCATCAACGCACGAAAACAAAAACTTGTTGCCGCAATCCGCCACAGGCGGATATGCCGGCAACTTCAGACAGTTTGTTTTCTTTTTGCTCATATAGTTGGCTTTTACTTAACGTGTTTTTTCAGAAGGTCGGTATTTGAGCCATGAAGAATACTTTGTAAACATGGTATATTAGGTTTGAGTGTTTGCTTTTTATTACTCCTTAAAGACAACCAACTTCTTATGCACCCTTTCATTACCACTGCTAATCACACATTGATAAACGCCATTAGCGATTTTTGGCAATGAGATGTATTGAAGCGTACTCCATTGCGGCAAGTTGTAAGAAAAAACTTTTTTACCCGTTATATCAAATACCTCAAAAGTGCCCTTACTATTCTGCGGTAACAAGTACATGATTTTAAAATTTCCATTGTTGGGATTTGGTGAAACAGAAAACTTAAAATCATGCTGCTCCATTTCATTAATACCTGTTATCAAACAAGGACAGGTAGTTTGAGTAGTATCACAACCTAAGTAATAATTGGGGTGATAAACATTCCCTCTTACAGACCAACAAGGCAAATGCAAATCATGCAGATGTACATCACATGCCATTCCTGCACTGTCAGGATAATTAATGTAGTGCAAATCAATAACACCACTACCCGAAGAAATATAAATCTTACCATTTGCAGCAAGATACATCCACCAAAAATCAGTTTGAAAGGGTGGTATGGGTGAATAAAAGCCATCATTAACGGCAACCGTTGTTTTACTTGCAGCAACATCGGAAGTGTCGGTATTAAATTGATATACTCTCTGAAAAGAGGAATGATATAAATATTTTGAATCCGATGAAAATGCCAAACCAAAACCTGCGGAACTATCGCTTATAGCAATATATTCCAATCCTGTAAAATTACTGTTGCATCTATCAAAATTAAAAATTCTTACATCGTGGAAAGGTGGTGGATTACCTGTACCTGATGTGTATGCAAACTTAGTTCCATCAGGAGAGAATGTAGGTTGCCCTGCATTGCCTGAAAAAGGAATAGGAAACCCCAAATTTTGCGTACCCATATAGGTAATGCCTGATGAATCCAATAAAAATTTATGAATGATTGTGCTTGCATCTTTTAAAGCAAACACCCACCAATCTCTGCCATTGGCATGTTTACATGCTGCTAATCCCCAAGCCAAATCATCATTCAATATATTCTGGTTTTTAGTTGTAACCGCACCCAAGCCGCCATTCAGCGACAAATCAATTTCCGAATAATACAATTCGGTTGAAACAAAATTGTTGTTATAATTTCCCGTCTGATGAAACAAAATGTATTTATCAGCATTACCCGGATAAGGCAAAATGAAATTACCATGTGCTAAAGGAATACCAGAATAAGCATCGCACCAATTATTGGTAAAGGAGTTCGGATTCAACCCACCTCCATTCATCATGGTATCGCCTGTGGCATCAGCTATCCAACAGCCGTTACTCACAATTAATAAATTACCATTTTCATCACTGATATTTCCCTGTGCTGCACGAAAAGCCATTTTCCTGCTTTCACTAATAACCGTTACAGAATTGCTGTCAAATAGCAACCTTCCCTTTCCCGATGTTGTATAAGCATCAGTAAGTATATTATAACCTATAAGAAAATTATGTGTTTTTCCCTGTGATTGTGCCATCACAGGGAAAAACATCAATAATGCTATAAAATAAAATTTATTTCGTATCACCTTACAACAATGAGCTTAAAATTTTGAATTTCATTTTTTGTTTTTACAACAATCGTATATGCGCCTTGTTGTAATTCACTAATGTTAATTATATTTACTTGATTACATTTCAATTTTTTATTCAGTACACTTTGCCCTACTGTATTTGTTATATCTGCGCTGAATGTTTCGTTTTCTTTGCAACTAACTTTTATTGAAACGTAATCGCTTGCAGAGTTCGGCTTTACTTCAATTCTTTCTGATGTTAATTCATTAGCTGTTTTCCCTTGCCTGTAAATGCCATAGAGCAAACAATTCACATCATCATTGTATTCAATTGAATCATTTACCAAAGCTATTACTGCTCTTGCTCTATAAACCGCTTCACCACTGTAATACGGACATTGCTCCGCAATATTCATTATCTCATTATAATGCTCATCAATGTTTGTATAATTGGCTTCTTCTAACTGCATAAACAGGTCATTCATTAATGTACTGTTTATTTCATTCTGTTCATCGCCATTTATAATGTTGTTGGTTAATTCACCTTCATACATTTCGCCCGATATAACAGCATTATGCTGCAATATAATGTTCTGCCTTGTTCTTTCTAAATTTCCTATTTGCACAATCCATTGCTCTAATAGAGAATCAGCATTGGTGCCAGATTGCTCGATTGAATCTCGCATCGCTTCAAAATCTTCTACATAACTATTAAATACTTTCAATAAGGTATCTATGCTATTCAACATTGGAATAAATGTAGAATCCATTTTGCCGTAGGTTTCAAACCTCCTTTCTACTGAGTTAAGTTGCCCTTCGGCTTCTGCTAGCATTTCATTATAAAAATTCTGAAACAAGGTGTCGCTTGCAAGCAAGCTGTCGTTATTTGTCAACACTTGAAACAAATACTGCCTTGCCATGCTTTGGCTCTCGGGGATAAATTCTTCTGTGAGTATGCTGTCACCTGCAATTATTCTGTACAAAATCTCATTGTCTATTCCTTCAAGCATATCGTAACAAGCCGCACCGCATTGATACGGGCTTGTTGTCGCTGTCGGGCTAAACCAGCCTAAGTTTTGTTGTGCCAGTATGGGATAGTAAATGTTACCCGGAACATCAGTTGTTCTCACACGAAATTCTGAACCTGATAATCCTCCGAATGATAAATTCGCATTATAAGCACCAACAGTGTCGCGGTAATCAATAAATCTGTTTCCGTTGTTTGGTTGTATGCCTGTTAAGCCTACATTGTTAATGTACAGCCCCAATAAATTATTGCGCAGGGTGTTGCCTTTGAGTTGTGCGCCCATGCAGTTGCCGCCAAAAAATATTCCTGTGGCTGTGCTGTCAATGCTGTTGCAACTGATGCTTGCATTGCTGCTTATACTGTAAACAATACCTTTTGTTACTGTGTTAGCAATATTAAGATTGCGTACACCATTGCAACGTACCAGAGTGCTGTCGCAATTGTTTGATGTTATGCCTTCGCTGTAAAAGTTGCTGCTGCTGTTGTTTTGTTCTATGTAGTTATGTGCCACCAACGGTTTGTATACATTTTGCATGCGTATGCCGTAACGTACATTGTAAAGATACAGGTAATTGTTATCAATATAATAATTACCCTGTCCGTTTTTATTGATTTCGCTGATGATGATACCCGAAGCTACATTTAATCCGGCACCATTGACATGAATGGTGTTGTTGTTTAAATCCATCTTGGCTGCACCGGCATTGTTGTTGCAAACAATACCTGCGCGTTTGGCTTTTATTTCGTTCCAGGCAATGGTAGCACTCAGGTAGTCTTTGCAACGGTTTACTGTTGCACCTATATACATGCTGTCCATGCGCACATTGTTTAGGTTCAGTGTGCTGTAGGTAGTCCACACACCGAAGTGGCTGCTATTGATAGTGATTTGATTGTTCATCACGGGCTGCATGGTGAGGTTGCCTCTTTTGCCCGTAGCAATATCACCAACAGATGCTACTGCCGTGCCATTGTATTGTTTACCATAAAAAGCATCGGCTTGTATATTACCAAAGAAACAATTTTTTACTGTTACAGTGCTGCTTTTGGTAACAATACCATTGTTCAGGTTTAAGAATTTGTTTAGCCACATCGAATCCTGATAGGTTCCAATAGTCCCTATCCAATCATTAAGCAACACACCGCACTCCGGCTTTACGCCATGTGTATTTTGTCCTGTGTAGTTTTGTTTAAATGCCGTGAAATCAAAAGTTGTCTGCTCTACTTTTAGTGTTGTGCCGTTGTAATAGACATTTGCCGATGGCGGCATGTACACTCCAATTACAAAGTTTTTGATATAGGCATTGTGCAGTGTTGCCTTGGCTTTGTTGTTGGCAAGTACTGTAGTATCAGCATCGGCAATAGTGCTGCCTTCGTACACAAGTAACTCTCCGTAGTCAAGTACTGTAATGCCGCGCCACATATTGGTGCAGCCTGTTACAAAGCTGCTGTCAATATCCAAGTAGCCGCCAGCCTGCACTATAATATGCGCCCCTGCATTCATATACACATTGCAACGCATCAATTTTAAGGTGTCGTTTACAAACAGTGTGCCTTCAATAAATATGTTTAAGGTGTCGTATCTGTAATTTAGGGTAGTACTGTAGGTGCTGTCGTAAATGATGAACGTGCTGCTGTCTGTGCAAGCATAGTTTACACTCACACAAACACTATCTTTCCACATAGTGCTTGCCGGAGAAGTAACGCTTGCTACGTTGTAGAAGCAACTTCCCGGAGAGGTAAAATATCCTGATACGGTAAAGGTGTCGCATTGCATGGATTGGACGGTTGCTTCTTTGTTCATTTCTTTTGCTTGTCCAAAAGAAACGAACCAAAGAAAAAGACACCAACAAAGCCAACCGTAAATTTTCTTTTTACGCAAAGCCTGCCCTACATAAGCTGGAAAATTTACGGTTCGCACCTTTGTTGGATCGTCAGCGCACGGGGATTGTAGTATTATAAACCGATACATAGCTGTTTTAAAAATACTACGTTACTCTTTAAAGACAACCAACTTTTTATGCACCCTTTCATTGCCACTGCTAATCACACATTGATAAACACCGTTAGCGATTTTGGGCAATGAGATGTATTGCAATGTACTCCACTGCGGCAAATTTTGCTTGTAAACTTCTTTACCTGTAATATCAAAAATTTGGAGTGTGCCGGATTTGTTCTGTGGTAAGAGATAAACTATTTTGAAGTTGCCGTTTGATGGATTAGGAAAAATAGAAAATTTAAAATCATGCACGGCTAAATCATTAATGCTTGTTAAAGAATCACAAGGGCTGCCGACTAAGCGACCGAGATAATAGTTTGGGTGGACTGGAACTGTTCCTAAATTAAAACACGGCAGATGAATGTTGTGTAGGTTAACATTACATGCTGTACCCGCACTATCTGGATAATCTATTTCGTGCAAATCTAAAACGCCATTTGTTGATGTCAGATAAACCTTGCAGTTAGCTGCAAGATACATAGTATGAAAATTTGTGTAAAAAGGAGGAGACGGAGATGGAAATGTATCGCTTGTAGCAACTAACTGCAAACTTCCGAATACAGTTAATGAATCTGTATCAAGTTGATATAAGTGATGAGAGGAACCAAAGTAGAGGTATCTTGAGTTAGAAGAAAATGCAGTACCATAGCCTAATAAGGAATCGGTATAGTCAACAATAGTATCAAGTGTAAATGTTGCATCGCAACGGTCAAAATGAAACAGTCTCATATTTTCAACCCATGTTTGAGTGATGGTGCTGTAACCATTACGATATGCAAATTTACTTCCGTCAGGTGAGAAGACAGGCTGCCCTGCCCAATCACCATATACAGGAACATTTAGATTTTGGCTACCAATATATTGTACATTGTTTGGGCTTATTAAAAATTTATACATAATGCCAGCATTATTATTAAAAGCAACTACCCACCAATCTCTACCGTTTCCGTGCTTACAGGCTGCCATTCCATGACCAAATGAGCCCGATAATGCAACATTATTTTTAGAAACAACATCACCTTTTCCACTATCCAGTGTTTTGTCGATAATGGTATAGAATATCTCTGGAGAATTTAACGTTATTGACCCTGCTGTTTGGTGAAATAAAACAAATTTGTCAGTATCATTGGGCATGGGCAATATAATGTTACCATTAATTAATGGTAATCCATAATCTTTAAAACTTGTTGCTGCCCAGCCAGGATTTAGCCCAGTCCCGTTAGGCATTGTATCTCCTATAGAATTAGCAATCCAAATACCATTGCTGCTCATTAAAAAATTTCCATTTTCGTCAGAGATATTACCCTGTGTCTCAGCAAAAGGCATTTTTCTCAAGTGTGGAATCAGAGAATAGCTGCTATTTGTAAAATCCATTCGCGCCATTGTATCGGTTGGATTGCTAATATTGTAATGATAGCCTAACAACCACGTATGATTATAGCCTTGTCCACAGGACTTGTTATTAATAAATAACAAAGCAACCAGCAGTATAACGCTGCCAGTTGCTTGTGTTATGTTATTTTTATTTATCATCTGATAATTACCAGTTTTGAATGAACGCTGTATTTATTTTCAGCGTTTACTTTAATGGTGTATGCACCCGGTGTAAGTTTTGATACATCAATTTTTGCAACAGCATCTTTGCAGTTAAGCGTTTTGGTTACAATAATTACACCCAGTGCGTTGGTTATTTCAATGGTGCATAGTCCTTCGAATTTACCAATTAATGTTATTGTTACCTCATCATTTGCAGGATTGGGATTTATGTTGATGACTTTAATTTCCTGCTTTATATTATTGCTATTGTTGTTACTTTGCCTGTATATTCCACTTTGCAGGCACACATTATCGTCATCGTAATACACAGAATCGTTTACCAGTGCAATTAATGTCCGTGCGCGCTCAACGGCAGGCCCCCCGGCATAGGGGCATTGAGATGCAATGGCAAAGAGTTCTTCGTAATTGTTGGTTATTATCAAAGTACCCTCTTCCATAAACTGCATTTCGCGTTCGTTGATAATTTGCGTGTTTTCCTGTGGGAGATTTTCAGGCACTACTATTTCATTTACCAGTTCGGCCTGAGTGAAATTATCGTTCATTAAGGCATCACGTTGCATATTTATGTTTTGTATGGTTTGGGTTAAAAAATTAATGGTATTGATAAACTGTTCCTTTAATGCTTCCCAATTTGGCGGCTGATTCTCCTCAAGCCAAACTATGCTATCGTTTAAAATATCAATTTGGTTGTTGGCACTGTCAAGCAGGTTTATGTAAACCGTATCAAAACTGTAAGCAGCCCGCATATATTCTTCGGTATCGTATAAATATCCTACGGCAGCATCTTCGTTTTCTGACATAAATGCAACAAAAGCTGAATCTTCCAGCAGCAATGTTGAATCATTGGACAGTAATGCGTATAAATATTCTTCGGCAATGGCACGGCTTTCTTCGGCAAATTCTTCGGTTTCAAATGTGCCGTTAGCAATCAGTTCTTCTACTTCTGTTGCAGTAAGAGCCGGTGGAGGAGTGTTGCACACAGATGAATTAGAACAATAAAAAGTATTACCTGATGATGGATTAAACCATCCACTTATGTTATTTAAAGGCCAGTAATCGCTGCTTAATGTTGAATCTACAATGAAACGAGAAAATGCGGGTGCTTGTGAGTTTCCGCTAAAAGCCTGATAACTTAAATTAGTATTGTTCCAACGATTACCAAAATGAGTTTGCCAACCAATGCTGCCAGAGTTATTGATGTATAAACCATTGTAATGGTGATGAAACTCTGTAGCTTTTAAATAAGTGCTTGGGTTTACACCGCCAAAGTAAATGCCGCGATGAGTGCTGTCAACAGAATTGCAGTAAAGCGAGTTGCTTCCTAATAGTGAGTTGTTTCCCATTAGAATGCCTTTGGAAGAAGCATTAAGACCACTGCTATATATTCCTGAAATACTATTGCAACTAATGCTTGAATAACGGTTTGCCCAAATAGTAATACCACTATTGTTGCCGTTGTTATTTATTTTTATGTTGTTGAATTTGATTTTGGCAGTGTTAAGCACACCAGAATAGATGCCGTGCTGTGCATTATAAAGATTTATAGTATTACCATTGCAGTAGTAGCGTACAGATGCGTTGGGATTGGCCTCGCTCATCCATATACCATAATGTCCGAGTGAAAAACCTGAGTTGACAGTGCCACTGATAGTAATAGTGTTATTATTTGCAATCATGAATTTAGCCAAAGGGTTAGAGACAAAGAATATTCCGATATGCCTTGATGTAATTGTACAATTGGTAACAGTGCTTGTTTTGGCTGCCGGTGTTTGAATGCAATAAACACCGTAGCGCACGTTGAGCAAATGAAGGTAGTCAACCGCAACGGTTACACCTCTTGCGTAAATTCCGTATTCGGCATTGTCAACAGTGTTATATGTTGTTGCCTCCGGTAATACTCTAATCATTGCCAGCGAAGTAGTGCTTGCATCAGTAGCCATAGCCATGCCCTGATATTGATTTGTATAAGATACATCTTTTGTAATGTTATAAAACTTTGTTCGTTTAATGTTTATTATGCTATTGTGAGCTACAAACCCATTATTCAATTTATAAAACTCATTTAATTTACCTGCTATGCCTCCCAATGTCATTATAATATTATTAACCTCTATGCCGGTATATGGTAGATTGCCATGTGCAGGCTGTCCAATGTAATCGGGTTTAAATATTATTGATTTCATTGCAATTTCTGTTCGACTTACAGTTATGGATGTATTAACAAATCCGGTTGCCGGTGGCGCATATATGCCACGTACACAATCTACAATACTAGCAGAATCAATAATAGCAACAGAGCCTTTATTTGTTGTTATTCCAACATCAGCATCTTTTAGTGTACTGTTGTTTAGTAGATATATTCTTCCTTCATTGTTTACCAATATACCTTGCCACATAGTATCACAACTTTGTATGGAAGTGTTATTTAGTACAAGAGTACTGTTTGCCAATACGATTATTTGTGAACCTGCATTGGCATAGACCATACAGTTATTTAAAACTAATGAATCACTTACATAATACTTTCCTGCAATGAAAATAGAGATATTGTTGTAAACCTTTTTTCCCGAATAGGTACTGTCTGCAAAGGTAGTGTCGGTATTTGCACAAACATTAAGAACCGTCACACAAACACTATCTTTCCAAACCGTGTTAGCCGGAGAAGTAATGGAGGCTACATTGTAAAAACAACTACCCGGAGAGGTAAAATATCCTGATACGGTAAAGGTGGCGCATTGCATGGAGTTTAGCGTTACTGTTGCAGGCAGTGTGCTGTTGGTAATCACAAAATTTGCAGGGGTGTTGTCTGCAAGGATACCGGTCTGCGTATTTACGCTGTTGTTACACACGGTAATGGTGTAGGTAAGCGTGTCGCCTACGTTGGTTGTGTCGGTGCCGGCAGTTTTGGTAATGCTCCAGCAGTCTGTACAGGCAGTGCTGTCCATAAACAGCGGATTCTGGTTGTTGTAGTTAAAATAGGCTGTATAGGAAAGCGAGTCGCCACAGTAGTTTTTGCCGGCTACCAGTATGTTGGGCAAAATGGTGTCTGAGGCAAATGCGCACTCAGGAATCAGATTAAAATAAACACAAAACCTGTCGGTGAGGTGTATGCCGCCATTGGCAAAGCCCAAAGCCTGCATGTTGGCAGGTGTTATCTGCCACGAGGGGGCACTGCCGGTAAGGTAGGAGACCGTAACGGGCGTAGCATTGGGGTTCAGTATATAGGCACTGAGTATGTTCAGCCCCTGTGGTATATTAATCAGCCCTGCAAAGTCGGGATAGGCATATCCCGGATTGCTGTTAAAAATGCAGGTAAATTTTTTAAGGGTGTCGCAAAGGGTGTAATTATTAGGGATATATCCTTTGCCTTCGCCAGTGATGGCTGCCTCAAAATATTCTATTCCAAGCGTCACAGAGCCGGCACCACATACCGTATCGGGTATTTGCGAAGTGGCCGTAGGGAAGCCGTTGCAGTTCCATCCGTAATATAAAGGGAAGGAGTTTATGGTGCTGTCGCAGCTCACAAAAGTAGCGCATAGCTGCCCTGTAACAGAATCACCGGCTGCCAGATGTGCCGTAAGCGGAATGATGCCGTTAACAGCATTGATGGTACTCTGACCCGTGGGGGTAAACTGCCAGTTTTGAAGGGCAGGGATTGCCCCATTTAAAGGCACTCCCAAAAACACATTGTCGGCACCGGTGCTGTAAATGTCAGGCGTTCCGGGCTGTACAACAACCTTTGGGTTGAGCACTTTAACTGTCCAGCACAACTGTTGCTGCTGTGCATTGGCAACGTTGCTCACAGGCAAAACAAGGTTCAGGTTGGGCTGTACCAATAGCGGTTGTATGTTGGCATTAAAAGGAATGGAGTCTGCTGCTGTTGCTAAAGGTGTGCAAGAGAGGTTTTCTGTTGGATTGCATTCCGACTCAAACAATCCTGTGCTGCTATAAACGGACGACAGCGGCAGGGTGTCAATAGTGTTGCTGCAGTCGAACCTTCGGATAAAACACTGCAATTCCAATCGGGTAAACTGGTCGCCAGCAAAGGCAGCCGTGTCATTGCCTGCGGGACTCATGCTTTGTTGCAAACAATGCATCACTGGCAGTGCGTCAAAGGGTATCTGCACCAGACCTGTAAGCTGTGGTGGTGTCAGCGTGTCGTAAGCAGAAAAGGGTGCCATCAGTTGTCCGTTGTTATCGTAATACACACCGGAACGGACTCTCATCAGGGAGATGTAATAACCGTTAGGTATCTGAAAACTGATGGTATCGGCAAAAAGTGGCGGCACTCTATATTCGTATGGATAAACATCAAAGATACGGTTTCTGTAGCCTGCAAGGTCGGCAATATAAACGGCAGTGATTCGTTTTTCGCAACCCTGACTGTTGGTAACAGTGCTGTTGTTGTAGTACGAGGTAGGTGCAAAGTAAAACCTGCCGCCAAAAGTTTCGCAGTAGAAACGTGCAGAGTCAATAAAGTTCTGATTGGGCAACGGATAACCACTGCTTGCGTTAAAGGAATAATGAAAGTCTGTTTCCATAGCACCAACGGTGTTGGGCATTTGTGGCAGGGTTGCAATGGCATCGGCACCTTGCTGTTTGCCTGTAAACCACAGGTTGTTGCTGATGGGCGAATTGCATACCAGATTGCTTATAGAATTAAACGGCAGACGGTAGTTGCCGCAAACCGAGTAGCGCACTTTAAGCCTGTAGCGTTGCCCTGTTTTAAAAGCCACAAAGGGAAAAGAGTTGTTGGTAAAAGTTTCGAAGGCCTGGATATTGCCACCGGTGGTGTCGCAAAAAGTAAACAGCAACTGATTGCGCGGCACATCGGCCAAAACACAATGGCTGTAAGCATCGGCCCGATTAAAAGCCACCACACTTTGAGTAACAACACTATTGCCTGTTAGCCCAAAGTCTGCACAATCTATGCAGGCATTGGTGTTGGGAATGAGGGTGTCAATATAAAGCACTACACTGTCAATGGTAAGGTTAAAAGAATCCAGCCCAAAGGGAATAATGCGGCTCAGTTGCATAAAGTGCAGTGGCACTCCGGCAGTCACTAATTGCTGATAGGTGTATCCGCCACCGGTGCCGGAGTTGTCGCCATCCTGAAAATAGGCGGAAAGATAATCTTCCAGCGTATCGCTGTAATGGGCAAAATTTTCGTTCAAATAATTTTTAAAAGTGTTGTAATAGTTGTCGCCTTTGATTATCTTTGTTGCATTATCAGTGCGGCTGTCATTATTGCTGTCCTGTAAGCCAAAAGAAACACGATTTATTTTATAATTTGAAACAATAGCACCTGGGGCAAGGCATCCAGGGCAGTGGACACTTATCTGGTCACCGGTGTAGCTTAGCGGCAGCCATTGTTGACGCACATCAGAAATCACGGGCAGGGTATTGGGCGTGGTTTGTGTCAGGGTAAGACAGTTTGACGGATTGGGCAAGGTATAGAAATTGATTTGATAGGGTGTTGCTCCTTTATCAATTCTGCAGCAGGCCTGCACGGTAAATTCAAAATGGGCACTGTCTAAAAATGCTTTAAAGCCTGCACTGTTCATGTTAAAATAGTAGTTGTAGTTTCCGGCTTCACAAAGGTTGGTGTCAACAGCAGCAAAAACATAATCGGGTTTTAAAACAAGGGTGTCGCCTTGCGTAATACGATAGTAAACCAACTGTGCATGCGTGGCAGGACCGGCAATGCGCAAATTGGTGTCGCAATGTACCTCTGCTCTGAGCCATCCGTTCATCAGGCAGTTGTTTACAGGCACACTGCAACCATAAAGCTGATAGTCATAAGGCGATGGCAAGAGTCCTTTTAAACGCACTTTCAAAAGAGCGCTGTCGCCAAAGGTGGCGCCCGGTGCTACGGAAAGGTCTGTCACCGTGGGGCTGAAAATTAAATTCTGAGAAACATCTGCCGACCCTCCGCTGGCATGGGTGCTGATGGACGTAGTGTTGGCTAAGCCTATATTATAGTCTGCAGACACACCATCGCCACAAACTTTTCTTCCCTTAACAGAATTAAACCCCCAATGGTTATAATTTTTTTGAATGTTAAACAGGTTGGTATCTTCTTCGGAGCAACGCAGGGTATTAAAAGCGATAATAACGGTATCCGCATTGCCGAAGTTCTTTATTTTGAAGGCTGCTTCAAACAAGGCATCGGCAACTAAATTTTTGCACAGCCAGTCGCTGCGGTGCAGGGTATCCACAGCAACAGTGCAAAGGCTTCCTGTATTTTGTTGCCAGCTAAAACTTTGAAATGGAATTAATGACAGTGCATTATAATTGGGCAGGGCATTATTGAGTGTTGGAAAGGATTGGTTTATGTTAAAGAACAAAGAATCCATGGCTCCCATACCACTGTTGGTAACACGATATTGCCAGTGAACAAAGTTCACCGTATCGTTCAGGCAACTGAAATCATACAAAGAGTCTGCTGGCGCCAGACGTTCTATTTTCACAACAGGAGCATCGCCACTGTTAATGTAGTAGTTTACGGTGATACCATTTTTGCAATTGGTGCAGAAAATATTTGATGGAATGTTGTTGTTGCATGTCCATTGCAACTGCGCAGCTACAGACCCGCAGGCAGGGCTTTTATCCAAACATTCATTAGCCTGAACAGCCTGCCTGATGACAAGGGTGTCGCCAATGTTCAGCACCTCAGCAATGTTGGGTGTTGTTGGAACAAAGTTGCCGTTTAACCCAATATTATATTCCGGTTGCCCTGTTGTAATCCGTTGACAATAGTTTGTAGCATCGGGTGTAAAAGTAAAGTTGAAATTGAGTTTTGTAGTACCGGTGTTCTGATAGTAGAAATAAAGAAATGAATCTGTTTTGTAGTAGGCCACCTTGTTGAGGTTAGAGGATAAGGACACCAGCTTGGGTATCTGCACATTGAGCGAGGTGTGCACATTGCCCTGATTGTTGACAGCTAAAGTATAGTTAGTGCAGAAGAGTCTGTAAATGTTTGGACAAAATTAATATTGCTGTTTCCTTGGGTTGTATCTGAAATAATAGAGCAGTCAATAAAAGCATGATACGATAGTGTTACAGCGTTGCTGTTGGTTACGGTAAAACTCATGGTTTGCCCGTTGTTGTAGGTAACTACATTGCTCACATTGTTAGATGCAGCAATATAATCAAGATAGATGGGGCTTGCATTGCTGCAATTTGCCGCAGGCGCATTGCTAAGCGATGCAGTAATGATTACCCTTGCTCCGGTGGCTCCGGAAAATGAAAGGGCATAAACATTGCTCTCGCAGGCACCTATGGTGTCGGGCGGCAGTGTTAAGGCAATATTTACTGATTGTGATTGCGCTCGTGTAAAGAATGTAAACAGGCAGAGCAAAACGGCTATTGCAGTTGCTTGGATTTGGTTTTTCATATTATTTGGTTTTTTGGGTGTGACTAAATTACATTGATTTTTTGGATTTTGTAGGGGGGTAAAAAATAAAACGCGGGCTAATTCCTATGCTCGTCATAGAGGTTCTTGCAAACCTACAGCACGAAGCAAAAGGAACGCCCACGTTTTACGCAGGCGTTTCCACTTTTACTCTCCTGTGCTGTTAAAATTTTGCAAGATTTCTATGACAGGAAACTTTAAAGCGAAACGCTTATATTTTATTTCACAATTTTATTCTACTTTATTTCTTCATTTTTATGATTCATCTTTGTTTTGTGCGGAATTCATTTTCCGCTTTGTAAAAGTGGGCAAAGATTTTGAAACCAGCAAATTATTTTATAATTTAATGGAAATAAAATCATTCTCAAGGTGGTAATAAAAGAAAAAGGACAATCATTTTGAAATTATGATTGTCCTTTAAAGTGGGCCCACCTGGGCTCGAACCAGGGACCCACAGATTATGAGTCTGTTGCTCTAACCGACTGAGCTATGGGCCCAAAAAAGAATTATATGTTAAATGAACTTTAAGGGCTGCAAAAGTATATTTTTGCACGCAATAAACAAAAGATAGTAGGAGAATGATTAAAAATATCATTTTTGATTTTGGAGGTGTGTTGTTGCCTATTAACACAGAAAAAACTGCAATTGAGTTTGCAAAGATGGGGCTCGATAATTTTGAAGAACTCTATTCCATGAAGCAGCAAGCAAAATTTTTTGATGACTTTGAAAAAGGTTTGATACCTGCCTCGACATTCAGAAGCGAAATCAGAAAACATTACAAGCGGCCGCTTTCTGACGATGAAATTGATTTTGCCTGGAATGCTCTAATAGGTGAAATGAATCCCGAAAGGTTTAATTTTCTGAACGAACTTAGTGGCAAGTACAATATTTACTTATTGAGCAATACCAACATTATTCATCATACAGCATTTATAAAGAGCCTGAATCAGACTTTTGGTAAAGACCGTTTTGAAAAACTGTTTGAAAAAACTTATTATTCTTTTCAAATGGGAACACGAAAGCCTGATAAAAGAATTTTTACTGAAGTGATTAAGGATAGCGGTGTGATTCCTGCTGAAACAGTTTTTATTGACGACAACTTGAATAATGCCTTAGGTGCACAGAAGGCGGGGTTGAATGCTATTCATCACGATGTTCAGATGGAAATAGAGAAAGATCTGATGGCAATGCTCTCTGCTTTTTAAGATTTAATTTCCTGACACAATTCTACCAGCACACCATTGGTTGACTTGGGATGAAGGAAACAAACCAATTTATTGTCGGCACCTTTCTTTGGCTCACTGTTTAAAAGTGTAAAACCGGATTGTTGCAATCTTTGCATTTCTGCCTTTATATCATCTACAGCAAAGGCCAGATGATGAATTCCTTCACCACGTTTTTCAACAAATTTTGCGATGGCACTTTCAGATGAGGTAGCTTCTAAAAGCTCAACCTTTGTTTCACCCGACTGAAAAAATGAGGTAATAACATATTCGCTTTCAACATTTTCTCGTTTATAAGACGGAAAACCTAATAATGCTTCAAATATAGGCTCAGAAATTTGCAGACTTTTAACTGCAATGCCAATGTGTTCAAGATTCTTCAGTGCCATTTTGCTCGTCTGATTTTTTATACGAATAAACAATTTTTAATGATGACTGCGGAGCATTTTCATCATTTTCGTGATTATCAAATGTTTCATCATCATCTCCCCACTCATAAACTTCCTGCTGCTGACCTTCCTTTCTGAAAACTATTGCACAAAGTATTCCGGACAGAGCTCCAAATAAATGCCCCTCCCACGAAATTTTTGGAACAACGGGAAAAAGTCCCCAGACTAAACTTCCATACAGAAATACCATAAGCAATGAAACGGCAATTAGCCCTGTATGCTTTCTGATAAAGCCACTTAAAAATAAAAATGCTGTGATGCCATACACAATGTTGCTGGCTCCAATATGATAATTTTCGCGTCCGCCAAGCCAAAGCCAAAAACCACTAAGAATATAAATAAGTAATGTCACCCTCACAGCCAGTTCTTTATAAAAATAAAATAACATACTGCCTGTAACTATCAGCGGGATAACATTGCTGAACAAATGTTCCCAGTCGGCATGAAGAAATGGAATAAATAAAATTCCTTTTAATCCACTAATCTGTCTTGGTAGTACACCATACACACCTAAATCGGAATGTGATAAAACTTCAAAAACTTTTACACCAATCATTATTAGTGATAAGATGAGTGGTATAGTAATGCTTTTAAAAATTTTGCGGACTTCCGGATGCATGTGTTTTACCTTACAAACAATCTGCCATTGTAATAAATTGAGAAAAATCTGCCTTTATTTCTGATGCTATTCCTTGTTTGGCAGTGATTTGCTGATTTAATGACAACGTGTTTTTTGAAATTTTAGATACACAAAAAAATGCAGTATAAGGAAAACTAAAGTGTAATTTTACAATTGATCCATTCAGCATCAAAAACAGTATCGTATTTTTTATAAAAATTAATTGCAGGCTCATTCCAGTTCAACACCTGCCATTGTAATTGTTGGCAGTTACATAACTTGGCTTCTGCAACAACAGCATCAAACAATTGCTTGCCTATTCCTTTTCCGCGTAATGATTCTTGAACAACAATGTCATCGAGATAAAGACATTTTCCCTTCCATGTTGAATATTTGATAAAGTAGATGGCAATACCTGCAATTTTTTGATCTGCTTCAGCAACCAACAAATCGAAAATTGGTTTTTCGCCATAGCCATCTATAAGCATTTGCTCAACAGTATTGATAACTTGTTCAGGTGCCTTTTCAAATGCTGCCAATTCTTTGATAAGTAGAAGTGCCGGTTCAACATCAGCGGGTGTTCCTTTGCGAATGGTTATCATTTTTCTATAAAATTGATCTTAATAATATCTCTGAATATGTTGTTGGGTGCTCCTCAAATAATTTTTCTGTTTCTAAATAACAGTCAACCTTGCCTTCTTTCATCACCAAAACAGTATCACACATCTGACGGATAACTTTCAGGTCGTGAGAAATGAAAATAC
The DNA here is from genome assembly GCA_037045145.1 of Bacteroidia bacterium. NCBI lineage: Bacteria > Pseudomonadati > Bacteroidota > Bacteroidia > Bacteroidia bacterium. Next base: position 1,060,264 of record JBAOIA010000012.1, on the reverse strand, counting down.
ATCCGAAATGAAATTGTTGTTGAAGACTGTTTATCAATTCAAGAATTTTTGCCTGAACAGTAACATCAAGTGCACTAACAGCTTCATCGCAAATAAGCAAATCTGGAGAAGGAATCAGTGCGCGGGCAATACACAAACGTTGCTTTTGTCCGGAGCTTAGCTCATGCGGAAATCGGTTTAAATGTTGTTCCGTTAGTCCTACTTTTTCAAACCAATCAACAATTTTGTTTTTAACAATAGTGGCATTTTGTGGTGAATCATGCAATTTCATCACTTCACCAAGTTGTTTCCCCACAGTCATAACCGGATCGAGTGACCCATGCGGATTTTGAAATACAGCCTGAATTTTTTTTCGCCAAGGTTGTTCCGTTCGAATCGGGTAGTGTATAAGATTTTCTCCGTTTAATTTTATCAATCCACTATCCGCTTCAATTAATCGAAGTAATAATTTAGCTAATGTTGTTTTTCCTGAACCCGATTCACCAACAATGCCTAATGTTTCTCCCTGCTTTACTGTAAAGATGATATTGTCAACAGCATTTGAGGTGTTTTTTGTACTTCGAAAAAGCCCTTGCCGTTGGTTGAAATTTTTATATAAATTTTCTACAGTCAGAATATTTCTTTCACCAATAATTTTGTTTCTTTTAAATCCTGAAGGGCGACTTTGCAATAGCTCTTTTGTGTAATCATGAGTAGGATGTGAAAATAATATCGGTGTCTTTCCTTGTTCAACCATTTGTCCTGCATGAACCACTAAAGTGTGATGTGCAATGTGTTTTACAACTTCAAGGTCATGACTGATGAACAACATACCCATATTATTTTCTGATTGCAGTTGCTGTAAAAGCAAGAGTATGTCTTTCTGTACTGAGGTATCGAGTGCTGTTGTTGGTTCATCAGCAATAAGGAGTGATGGATTACAACAAATAGCCATTGCAATAGCAACACGTTGTAACTGTCCTCCCGAAAGTTGATGCGGAAAACGTTTACTGATTTGTAATGGATTTGGTAGCTTTACTTTTTCAAAGAGTTGAAATACTTTTTCTGTTGCATCATTTTTGCTTAATGAGGTATGCTTTCGAATGGTTTCTGCCACCTGATGTCCACAAGTAAATATCGGATTAAATGCCTGCATTGGCTCTTGCATTATCATAGCTATATGACGACCTCTGATTGCAGTTAATTGTCTTTCATTCAATTTCAATAAATCAACAGGTTGTTGCATATTGAAATAGGCATTGCCACCCAATACCACGTTTTTACTGTTCAACAATCCGAGTAATGCCAATGATGAAACTGTTTTTCCTGAGCCTGATTCACCAACTAATCCTAATGTTTCACCTGCTGCAATAGAAAAAGAAAAATCCTTTACAGCAATTATAGGACTGCTGTTTTGATGAAATACAACGTTCAGATTTTTTACCTCAAGCATGGCTGCCAAGATAAAAACTAAAAGTCTATGTAAGAAAAAATTATTGTAAGGATTTTACTTCCTTTATGTTATCCTCACTATTTCTGTCAATGAGTTTATGCAAAGGGTCAATACCAGCCTTAGACGGTTTGTTATCAACAGTAATAACTAATGTTTTTCTGCCACCTGTAAATAATTGTTTCTGCAAATATTGATAGGAGTGTTTTCCTGTGCCATCATATTTCATTATGCCCACATCAATCCAGTCATTTGGTTTAACCCCTGTTTCATTGCCCATACTGTCAGCATAGATTTTTGCTGTCTCTATATCTAAAGTAACCTCATATTTATTTCCTTTCTTTTTGTATGCCGCTTCAACACATTTTAAATCGAACAGTGTGATACGGTTAAACATATCTTCTATCACTTGTTTTAAACTGTCAGGTGTTGCATCAGCAATGTACTGCACAAACTGTGGTGCTTGCACATAGGGTGGCGATTGAAATCCATACGTTTTAATAAATCTGTGTAATGCTGCATTAAGCGTGTCTTCACCCAGATAATCTTTCATGGCATACATAACCAAGCTTCCTTTTTGATAATGAATATATCCCTGACCATCGTTGCGTGCAATGGGTTGCTCGTTTATTCTTTCTATTGAGCGACCGGAAAGATATCCATCCAACTCATATTTAAGAAATTTTTCCATAGCATCTTTCCCGAATTCTTTTTCCATCACCATAAGTGCTGTGTATTGCGCCATACTTTCTACCATCAATGTAGAACCCTGGCTGTTGGCACCACAAACCTGATGCCCCCACCATTGATGTGCAACTTCATGTGACGTTACATAAAATGCATTGTCTATATCTGTGTCTTTGCTGACGTCATATATAAAACCAATAGCTTCGCTGAAGGGTATGGTGTTTGGAAAAGATTGTGCAAAAGTTTCATAGCGTGGAAATTCCAGAATACGAACCTGACGGAACTGATAGGGCGAAAAATTTTTCTGACAATAAGCCAAAGTTTTTTTAATGGCCTTATTCATTTTTTCAATATTCCATGAATGTGTTTTGTGGTAAAATATCTCAATATTAATTCCCTGAAAGGAATCACGAAAAACTTCATATCGTGCACTTAGAAAGGAATAGAAATTAACCATTGGCGCATCCATTTTGTAATGGAAATATCGTCTTCCGTTTTGTGTCCATTCTTTTTGAAGGTATCCCGGTGAAACTGCAATCTGATCGGGTGATGTGCTTATAATACATTCATATCTTATCCAGTCTGCATCATTAGCTAAGTAAGTGTTGTTACGCGATGCACTATCACTAAGCAAACGCATGGTGTGATTTTTTCTCGGAAGCTCTTCCTTTTTTCTGTCGCTGTTATCGGTCAATTCAAACGATTCTGAATATCCAAATGCTGGCAGATAGTTGTTGTTGATAAAAGTGCCGTTGTTTACCAATCCCAATTCTTCTTCTGAGTTGGCAAATCCGTTGTTGATGTATTCAATGTCAAAATATACTTTAGTAGAATCATTGGGTTGTAATGGATGAGCTAGTTTATAAATAACAAACTGCTTCTGATAGTTTTCGACTTCATCAGCCAGAATATCAAAACCAAACCTGTTGATTTTTATATTCTCATGTGCCCAAGTTATTAAAAATGTATCAATCGGTAATGCAGATTTGTTTTGGATGATATAATATCCTTTAATGGCAGCATATCTTTTTTCAGGAACCAAATCAATATTTACATTTACTGCTGTAATTCGTGGCTGGTTAAAATCAAGGTATTTGCGAAAGCGTTTTTCGTATTCGGCCTGTTCATGTCTGACTGCCTTATCGCTTTTAAATTTATGCAGGATGTTGGTGTTGTAAAAAATAAAACATCCTGAAACAATAAAAACTAAAAGCAGCGACCAAACTATTTTTTTTCCTCTGCTATATTTCCATTGTTGTAAAAATATTTTCCACCGGGCTTTTATTCCAATTTCGCTTCCATGACGATTCATCATAACACCAAGCACGAAAAGTATAAGCCCTAAACTTCCCCAATAAAGCAAGAACATATATTTTGGATAAAGAAAGTGTCCGTATCCATTCATGTCGGAGTAGGGTGCAGAAGGTATGTTGCCGTACCAAATCATTTTATGTGTTATCCCCATTGCTGCCGCTGCCATTCTACCGACAAAATAGGCAATCATTAATGTATGGCCGATAAATTTATTGTTGACCATACTGTGAATGAAAAATGCAAGTAACACAAGTAAAATCAAACTTGGGTACTGACTGACAAAAAGTGTTTTCAGATATACGTCAATATCGTAACGATAAAAACCTTTTAATGTCTGAATTAAAATTCCTATAAACAAGACGGTAAATTGCATCATTGCCACAATAAGACACATGGCAAAAAACTTGGCTGTTATTAATGCATATCTTGAAACAGGTAGTGAATCTGTTATCAGATGAATGCCGCGTTCTCGTTCTTTCCATACCAACTCACCTGAATAAAAAGTGATAATTATCAAAGTAAACAAGGTAAAATTTCCTGTTAAATCATCAATGATGGCATAGGTAACAGGGTAGATGGTAGTGCCAAACATTTTACCTATTTGTGGCATTTGACCAAGTATAAGAATTACACCACAAATCCAGATTGCAATAAAGGGAACAGACCGAATAGTCCCGAAAAAATCAAATCGCACCATTTGAAGCCATTGCTGCAATCGGGTTGAAAAGGAATAATCTTTTGAAGTTTCAAGAAGGCTAATGTGACTTAAATTTTCAGCACTAATTTTTTTCTGAATATTTCTGCTACGCAAAACAAATGGACTTGCCTTTGAAAACTGAAACAACCGATAGGTAACAAGCGCACCAATTAAAGCTATGACTATCCACAACAAACGATTCCACAACAGATAACTTTCCAATGGTATTGTTTGCAGATTTTTTTCAAATGGAGTCCAGTAGCGTGTAATGTAAAATGAAGGAGTGATACCAAATACATCGAATAAGGCAAACTTTGGATTGTTTTCTACATCACCTGTTGCAGAAGTTAACACCAAATAGAAAATAAAGAAAACCATTCCTTGCAGATATATTGCCAGTTGATTTCTGAAAAGCGAACCGGTAGCAAAAAACATTACACCCAGAATAAATACATTAGGTATGACGATGTACAGAAAGGGAAGTACATAGGCATTCAACATAAAAGGGCCTAAAACTTCTTTGTCAATCCACGGCATTACTAGCCCTGTTAAAATGCCTAATGGTATTCCGAAAAAAATAAATAATGTTGTGAAGTATGAACCTAAGAAACGTCCTCCAAGATATTGCGCTTTTGAAACGGGAAGCGTAAACATAATTTCATGAAAGTGATGCTCGTAATCGCGATAAACCGGCACACCCATTACTGCGGAAATAATCAAGGTGCCTAAAAGCGTTAGAATGAGCATAACCTGATATATGGTGTAGGGTGAGTTTTTATGAATGTTGCCAACAGCACCACTTATAGAGATAGCATCTGTTGCAGCAAACAAAAAGCTTATCAGAAAAAGAATGGCTAAGTAGATGTAAGTTGCAGGCCTTCTGAAACGGTACGACAACTCAAAAGAGAGTACACTCCACATAACTTAAGGGTTTAGATTGCCATTAAGCACAGAAAAATAAACATCTTCCAAAACGGGCTGCGCAATGGCGAAGTGGTGGTTAAGAGGCTCTTCGCTCCACACATGCAGTTCAATCAGTCCGGTGTTAAATTTTTGGGATATGACATTGTGTTTTGTCATCAGTTCGCGTGCAGTGGGCTTGTCAACCTGACAGGTCCATATTTTTCCCTGCACCCGTTTTATTGCTTCTGCCGGGTGCCCACTGAACATTACTTCGCCTTTATTGATGATGGCCATCTGAGAGCACAACTCCTTAACGTCTTCAACGATATGTGTTGAGAGAATTACAATGACTTGTTCACTGATTTCACTTAGCAGATTTAAAAATCTGTTCCTTTCTGTTGGGTCAAGTCCTGCTGTTGGTTCATCAGCAATAATAATTTTAGGATTACCGATTAATGCCTGTGCTATTCCAAATCGCTGCTTCATTCCACCACTAAAACCGCCTAAATTTTTGTTGCGTACTTCATACAGATTTGTTTGCATCAACAGACTTTTTACAACTTCTTCACGTTCTTTTTTAAGATGTACACCTTTTAATAATGCCAGATGGTTAAGTAATTCCTGTGCAGAAATGTTTGGATAAACGCCAAACTCCTGTGGCAAATACCCTAAGATTTTTTTTACTTCTTCTTTATCCTCAAGTACATTTAAATCGTCTAAAAAAATATTGCCACTGTCTGCATTTTGTAAAGTAGCAATAGTTCGCATCAAAGATGATTTTCCGGCACCATTGGGACCCAACAAACCAAATAGTCCGTTTTTTATTTCTAGGTTTATGTTTTTTAAGGCTTGCACTCCGTTAGGATATGTTTTTGTCAGGCCTTTTATAGTAAGCTTCATTGGCAGAAGTTTGATTTTTGTGTTTATAAAAAATAGAAACTGCAAAAGCAGTAAACAATGTAACAGGTCTTGTTAACGGCTAAAGTAACGAAGAAATGAAAACAATGATGCAAAAGTTCTTTTCTGCTGATGTGCCACCACCTCAATTGGCGAAATTGTAACAGAGGCAATATAGTTGCTACCATACTTTACTGCAGGATAAATTTGTTGGTTGATTTTATTTGCACGGATGGTGACAACAGGTAATTCTACGGCTTTTAGTTCTGAAGCATTGGTAGTAATAGTGACTTCAGGAAGTTGTTGATAAGGTATTACCTCACCCTGCATAATAATTGCAGGAACTACAACAGGTGGTTGTGCGTTTTGTGCCAGTGTAGGTAATACTGCTGCTGCTAAAATGATGGTTAATAATTCGAAGCGTTTCATCTGTATATGTTTTTATTGATTATTGCGATGCAAAGATATATTTATAAAACAGTACTATGCAACACATAGTAGTATAAAAATTTATATAATATTGAAAATCAATCATAAAAATTTAGTCTAAATAATTGAATTACTGGTTTTATACTTTTCTGAGAACCATTAACAAGACGGTTATTATACTTAAAATGTTACAAAACAATTTGAATGGCACATAAAAAATGACTGATTTTTTTTGTCATAACACTAATATTGCCACAACAAAATTTAATCCGTGCACCACTTTTTGTTTTCTTACGGCACACTGCAACTTGAGCGAGTCCAACTTGAAAATTATGGACGCAAACTAAAAGGCAACATAGATTTGTTGAAAGGCTATCGAATTGATGATTTAGAAATTACAGACAGTGACGTAATTCGTAAAAGTGGAAAGCATATTCACCCTGTGGCTGTTCATTCCGGAAATGAAACCGATGTTATTAAAGGAATGATTTTTGAAATTACAGAAGAAGAATTACAGGCTACTGATAGGTATGAAGTGTCTGATTATATACGTGTAATGGAAAAATTGGAATCCGGAAAAGAAGCATGGATTTATATCGGTAAGAAATAATTAATAGTCATTAATAAACTCCACGAACCCTGATAGTCTCTTTGCTGTTTTTTAAATCTGCTATCAATCCTGCAGAAGCTTTTTTATCAATATCAACAGCCACATAACCTATAGCATTATTGGTTTGAAGATATTGACCTAGGATATTTGCTTTATGTTTACTCATAATGGTATTTATTTCTGATAGTACACCGGGCACATTGTGGTGAATATGTAAAATACGATGCGCACTTTGCTGTAAAGGTAAATTCAATGCAGGGACAGAAACACTACCCATACTGTTGCCGGTTTCAAGATAACGGATAATTTTTCCGGCCACATCAGTACCTATATTTTCCTGTGCTTCAAGTGTTGACCCTCCAATATGTGGTGTCAACAATACATTATTCAAGTGTTGTAGGGGCGATTGAAACAGGTCGCCCTTATGTTGTGGTTCGTCAATAAAAACATCGGCAGCAAGTCCTGCTAAATGTTTTTCTGTAATGGCATTCACAATAGCCTGTTCATCCATCACCTCGCCACGACTCAGGTTGATGAGTACACTGTCTTTTTTCATTTTTCGTAAAAAAGATTCGTTCACCATATTGCGCGTTGCCGAAGTTCCGGGTACATGCAGCGTCACAATGTCCGATAGCTTGAGTAAGTCATTTATACTTTTACAAGCTTTGGCATTTCCCAAACTTAACTTTGGCTCTACATCATAAAAAATCACCTTCATGCCTAATGCCTCTGCCAAAACAGAAACCTGACTGCCTATGTGGCCATAGCCGATTATCCCAAGTGTTTTACCACGAACTTCAAAACATCCGGCACTGTCTTTTAACCATTGTCCGGCAAGGACAGCTTTACTTTTTTCGGGAATTCTTCGCAACAGCATGATGCAATTGGCTATGACTAATTCTGCCACAGAGCGTGTATTGCTGAAAGGCGAATTAAAAACAGCTATTCCATTTTCTATGGCATCACTCATACTCACCTGATTGACACCAATACAAAAACATCCCGTTGCTATAAGTTTGTCGGCCTGTTTAATGGCAGCAGCAGTTAATTGTGTTTTTGAACGAATGCCAAGAATATGGACATTATTTATTTTTTGCAGTAGTTCTTTTTCTGATAATGCACCTGTAGTGGTTTCAATTTGTGTGTAGCCTGCATCTCTGAACATTTCCACAGCAGCAGGATGAACACCTTCCAGTAAAAGGATTTTTATTTTTTCTTTTGGAAAACTTGTCAACGCCATTACACTATTTTGCTGCAATGATAGTTTGTTTTATCTGAACAATATCAGTATATGTTGTACAAGTTATTTACAATCTGCTGAAGCAAGATAAAACTAATTAAATTAGAGTGGAAATACAAAAATGGTTTTATAAAAAGTGTGTTTTACTCCCTGACAATTTTCATTGTTTTAATTTCACCTGCAACATTAGTTAACTTAATAAAGTAAATGCCGTTTGAATTTATATTTGGTTTAACCACAAAAGATTGCTTAGGCAGAAGTTTTAAATCTTCTGAAAATACTTTACTGCCTATTATGTTATAAATTTCAATTTTCGCTAACTTGCTTTTCGAATTAATACAAAACGAATTGCTCAAAGGGCTAATAAGAGGGTGAAATTTTATTCAAATTTATATACTTTTTTATAATTGATTACCTTGAAAAAGATAAAATTTGTGGGCGAAGTTTTACAGACTAAATTCTAATTTACAATTAATTTCTTGTAATAAATTTTATCACCTTCAGTTATGAGGACAAAATAGATTCCTGCAGCAAGTTTTTTGTTTATTGTAAAGGAATGGGTACTTGCTTTTTGAGATGTATATACCGTATTTCCAATACCATCAATAATGCAAACGGAAAATATACCTGTTGTATTGAGGTTACTTATTCGAATCAAATTATTCTCTGATGGGTTCGGATATATTACGAATGATGAATTATCTGAAGCTGACACCGAACTGACACCGTTATTAATTTCACAACACAAAGTGTCGTTTAAGGGGTTTGTGTCTCCGGGCAATTGGGTGAAGAAGCAAATGGTGTAATAACCATTTGGCGCTGTAAAATTGCCCATTGAAAAACTATCAGCCTTGATGGAAGTTAGGGAGCCATTATAAATTGAAAAAAATGGTGTTCCACCATTGATGATAACACCAACGGGAATAGAGAGTAAAGTGTTTGAACCAACATTAGCAACATTAGCCGTAGCCACATTAAAAGGTTGTTGTGTATTCTTAGATGGAGAAATTATCGAAGCAATGGATGCATCATTGTTAGGCAACGTATAAATAGAAAAATCATCAATAGTAATTCCATCGTAGAATATTGATGCATCAGAAGAAAACCGAAATCTGAATTGAACATCAGAGAAACCATAAACCGAATCTAATTTAATGGCAGAAAAAGCCCAACAATTTGATGTGCCTGACCAACCCCAGTCTCCAACCACGTTATTCGAATTCCAGTTAATGGTTGGAATGTTATCATTGAATCCAAGTATCTTCCATGTAGTTCCTGAGTCTGTCGAGTATTGAAGTAAAGCTCCATCCCATTGTACTTCTATTTTGTAGTTTAACCAAAACGATAAAATAGAATTGGTAGAAGTACTAAAATTAAAGTGTGGAGAATACAAATAACACAAGGTGCTGTCATTGTAAGCAGAATCAAGCGAAATATCCCATGCATTGCTGCCGGAATGAGCGCCTGTAGTTAATCCGAAGTTTGGTGTTCCAAGCTCCCACGAACTTCCACTGTAGGTGCTATCAAACCAGCCTTGTGCACCATTTTCAAAGTCGTTAAAGTATGGGGGTGTGATTTGTCCTTTCGCAGCAAAAGTGGACAGGCAAAGTAATAAGAATAGATTTTTCATGGTTGTTTAATTTACACGATGTAAAACTAAATAATTTTCCGGCAGACTGTTCATTTATTGGATGCCAAATTATTGTAAATATATTCTAATCAAAAATATTCTTGCATGTGAATGTAGTTGTTCATTTCATCTAACTCAAAAATTTACGTGATTCTCTATCGTTCTATATAGACATCATTGCAAAATACAATATCCATCCAACAAGCACACAGCAATTCTCAATTCCGGAATACTTAGGCAGTCGGCATGTAGCCTTTTTGCTTATTTTTGTAACCTAAACATTGTAACATACATGTACACACCAAAACGGGTTATCACATTAGGGCAATTTATCATTGAGAGACAAGCGGATTTTCCTTATGCCAAAGGAGAGTTGTCACGATTACTGCGAGACATTGGCATTGCTGCCAAAATGGTTAATCGCGAAGTGAATAAGGCAGGCTTGGTAGATATTCTTGGCGATTATGGTAATACCAATGTGCAAGGCGAAGAAGTAAAAAAGTTGGATGTTTATGCCAACGAACAATTTATATCTGCATTGAGCAGCGGTGGTGAAACCTGTGCTGTTGCCAGCGAAGAAAACGAAGAAATGGTTCCCATCAATTCCGAAATTTCTAAAAATGCAAAATATGTGGTTGCAATGGATCCTTTGGACGGCTCATCTAATATTGATGTCAATGTTTCTATAGGAACAATCTTTTCTATATACAGAAGAACAACGCTTTCAGGCCCCAGTAACCTTTCTGACTTTATGCAAAAAGGGACTGAACAGGTAGCTGCCGGTTATGTTATTTATGGCTCATCAACCATGATGGTTTACACCACCGGTAAAGGTGTTAATGGATTTACATTAGACCCCTCAATAGGAGAATTTTGTCTGTCGCATCCCGATATGAAAGTTCCTAAGCAAGGATTTATTTATTCCGTAAACGAAGGCAACTATGCACACTTTCCGGAAGGCGTAAAAAAGTTTATTAAATTTTGTCAGGAAGAGGACGAAAAAACAAAACGTCCTTATTCATCTCGCTATATTGGTTCGTTAGTGGCCGATTTTCACCGTAATCTTTTAAAGGGTGGCATTTATATTTATCCCGCCACTGCCAAGTCACCAAAAGGAAAACTAAGATTACTTTATGAATGTAATCCACTGGCATTTATTGTGGAACAGGCGGGCGGCAAGGCTTCTGATGGATTTAACCGCATACTCGACATTCAACCTACATCGCTGCATCAACGAACACCACTTTTTATCGGCTCTCCGGATATGGTTTCAAAAGCAGAGGAGTTGATGATGCGTTTTAGTCAGGTAAGTACATCTTAATATTTCTAATAGTTCAGACATTTTTACAGACAAAAAGTAATTGCTTACTTTTGTAAAAGATAACATCACATTATGCGCGAAATACAATTCAGAGAAGCCCTGCGAGAAGCCTTAAGCGAAGAAATGCGCAGGGACCCTAATGTTTTTTTAATGGGCGAGGAGGTAGCACAATACAATGGGGCGTATAAAGTTTCGCAAGGCATGTTGGATGAGTTTGGTGCCAAACGTGTAATTGACACACCTATTGCAGAATTGGGTTTTGCCGGCATAGGCGTTGGTGCTGCCATGAATGGATTGCGTCCTGTTATAGAGTTTATGACGTTTAATTTTTCTCTCGTAGCCATAGATCAGGTCATCAACGCAGCAGCTAAAATGAAAAGTATGAGTGGCGGACAATATGGTGTGCCAATTGTTTTTCGTGGGCCTACAGCATCGGCAGGTATGCTCAGTTCACAACACTCGCAGGCATTTGAAAGCTGGTATGCCAACTGCCCCGGTTTAAAAGTTATTGTTCCTTCAAATCCTAAAGATGCCAAAGGACTGCTGAAAGCCGCAATACGTGATGACGACCCTGTAATTTTTATGGAAAGCGAACAGATGTATGGCGACAAAGGCGAAGTACCCGAAGGCGAATACCTGATGCCTATTGGTGTTGCAGACATCAAACGTGCCGGCAATGATGTAACCATTGTTTCGTTCGGAAAAATTATAAAGACTGCATATAAGGCAGCAGAAGAGCTAGCCAAAGAAAATATAGATGTAGAAATTATTGACCTGCGTACTGTACGTCCTATTGACTATGCCACTGTAATAGCGTCTGTGAAAAAAACCAACCGTATGGTAATAGTTGAAGAGTCGTGGCCGCTGGCAAACATTGCCACAGAAGTAGCTTTTAAAGTACAACGCGAAGCATTCGATTATCTTGACGCACCTGTGCTGCGCGTAACAGGTGGTGATGTGCCATTACCTTATGCACCTACACTAATTGATGCCTACCTTCCAAACCCTGAGCGTATTATTAAAGCAGTGAAGAAGGTGATGTATTTGGAGTAAACAAATTTTGCACAACGCACCCCCATATTAGGATTGTTTTAAGGCTTCTCAATAAAGTTATAAAAATATTTTGAATTTATTATTTTATAACTATATTTGCTTTGAATTATATTCAAACTAAAATTATAAATGTCATGAAAAAGCTAACTTGTTTTAGAATTCCACTATCTCTGTCTTTAATAAATTTGGCGCAGGGTGTATATCAGGTAAAGGCTGTTACAGAAACAGAAGAAAAATCAACCAGGCTAATAATTTTAAAATGACAACACATCTCAAAAACTGGCTGTTGTTTTTAAGTTTACTTTTTTATAATAATGCAACAGCACAAGACAGAAACAGCATTTGGGTATTTGGCGACAGTGCAAGAATTGATTTTGTAAATGGAACTGCAACAGCAGGCGGCAGTATAGTAGCCTCAAGAGGATCGTGCGTGAGCATTGCCGACAGCATAGGATTGTTGTTTTATGGTTTTACTAATCCCGGTACCGGATTTTATTCAGCAAAAATTATTAACCGAAACAATGTGCTTATGGATGGAGGCGATAGCATAGTAGGCAATAGTTGGTACAATGAGCTGATGATAATTCCCAATCCCGCAGGGAATAACCGGTTCTATATTTTTCACTTAACCGCCTCATTAGGTCTTGGGGGGGGGCATAATGGGTTGTTTTATTCTGTTGTTGATTTAAACTATAACAGCGGCTTAGGAAAAGTAACCACTAAAAATCAGCATTTGATAACTACCGATTACTTGACCGATGCCATGGGAGCGGTGAAGCATGGCAACGGGCGTGACTGGTGGGTGGTATGCAAGCCAATCTATTCAGGAGCAACAGGTCCAATTCCTTCCGATACGTTTTATGTTTACCTCGTAACGCCAGACAGCATACATGAGCCAATGAAGCAGCGCATAGGTACGGACAGAGGATGGGGGTTGGGTAATTTTACTTTTTCTAATGCCGGCAATAAGTTGAGTGTAGTAATGTCTGATGGCATTATTGAAGTTTTTGATTTTGACCGTTGCTCTGGTATTTTATCTAATGCCAATATTATTTATGATATACCTATGTTTTCTGATGGCAATAATGCTTTTAGTGGTTCTGCATTTTCTCCGAATGACAGCTTATTGTATGTAACCCAAGGAGTATATCTGCCGCCTTATTATATTTTACAGATAGACTTATCCAACAATGATATAGATACCGTAGCGCAGGTAACTTCATTTAGTTCATCATTTACACGCGGCACAGGCGCGTTGCGTCTTGCACCTGATGGTAAAATTTACATTGCTACTATTGCACGCGACAGCTTTGGCGGCATTTGGTTTCCGTATCCTAATAATTTTTACTCACCGGATAACATGTATCTTGCCACCATTGACAGCCCTAATGTAAAAGGTACAGGATGCAGTTATAATCCTTATAGCATTTATTTAGGCGGTAAGCGCTGTTATTTTGGTTTGCCCAACAACCCCGATTATGAGTTAGGAGCACTTGTAGGCAGCGGCTGTGATACGATTACAGGAATAAGCCACCTAAATCCCCCAAAGGAGGATTTAATAAACATTTATCCTAACCCAGCCAAAGATTTTGTTTTTATTAAATGCACGGGCAGCATAATTTATGAAATTACAGATGTGGCAGGGAAACAATATAAGCAAGGTAATTTTGATTTGGAGGGCAATGCAGTAGTAAGCATTAACATTGAGGAGCTTATGCAGGGAGTTTACATAGTAAAAGCTACACAGGAAAATTGCACTAAGGTTGCGCAGATTGTTGTTATAAAATAATTTCAGAACGTATTAAAACTGTTTTTATGTTAAGAAATATCATAGTCTTACTGGTTTTGAGCATTAATATATGCCATGCACAGTACAAAAATTCGGTATGGTGCTTTGGCGACAGTGCAAGGATAGATTTTGTAAATGGAACTGCAACAGCAGGCAGCAGCGCTGTTGGCTCAAGAGGAACATGCACAAGCATAGCCGATTCGGCTAACAACTTGCTTTTTTATACGGCTGATGATCCAAATTACAATAATATCCCCGGCTACATTAGAAGAGGTACTGTTTACAACAAGTTCAACGTTGTTATGGATAATGGCGATTCGTTAATATCCCTTGCATGGTACAATGAGCATATTATAATTCCAAACCCGGCAAATGATAATACATTTTATTTATTTCACGTAGGGATCAATTCAGATTTACACAGTGGATTGTTTCTATCTGTTATTGATTTGAACTATAACATAGGGTTAGGAAAAATAACCATTAAAAACAAACCATTAGTTGATTCGGTTGTGTTTACAGATGCTATTGGAGGGGTTAAGCATGGCAACGGGCGTGACTGGTGGGTGGTGAGCAAGCCAATCTATGTAGGAGCAACAAGCTTAATTCCTTCCGACACGTTTTATGTTTATCTTGTAACGCCTGACAGCATACATGCTCCAATGAAGCAGCGTATTGGATATGACAAAACTACGGGTTTGGGTAATTTTACATTTTCATCTGACGGCAGCAAACTAAATTTTGTTAGTTATGGCGGCTCAATGCAGTTATTTGATTTTGACCGCTGCACAGGGTTAATGTCAAATGCCAATATTATTACTGATTCATTGCCGATTACAGATGGAGCTTTTTTAGGTTCGGCATTTTCGCCCAATGACAGCTTGCTTTACATTATCAAAGGAGTCTATTATCCTTTTTATTTATTGCAGTATGATATTTATTCGCAGGATATGGACACCATAGCACAGATAACCGGAATGCAAACGGTTGTAAACAGGGGGAGGTCCCCCGGTCATATCAGACTTGCTCCAGACGGAAAAATATACATGACTGCATCCTATACCGATACATTAGGGTATCTTTATTTCCCTTATGCAGATTCCTGTTATTTTCCTGAAAACATGTATTTGGGAGTCATCAACAATCCGAACGTGAAAGGTGTGGGGTGCAACTTTAATAATTTCGGGTTTTATCTTGGAGGCAAACGTACTTATTGGGGTTTGCCCAACAATCCGGATTATGAGTTGGGCGCATTGCAAGGTAGCGGTTGCGATACGCTAACAGCATTAAAGCAAGATCCGGAAATAGCTAAAAATAATTTATTTGTTTATCCCAATCCTGCTAAGGATTTTGTCACCATTGCGTTTTCAAAGGCTGTTCGTACAACCTGCAACTTACGTTTGTTTAATGTACTGAATAAAGAAGTTTACAGGCAAAATTTTGTACAACAAAAAGTAACTGTACCCATAGCAAATCTTGCAAAAGGCATTTACATTGTTGAGGTTAGTAACAATGGTTTTAAAGAATATGCAAAATTTGTAAAAGAGTAGGTTCAGATTGTTTAGTAATACAAAGCAATAAAGTAAGTCCTTTTTATTCAGAATTAGTTGCGTTGTAAAAGCATTTAATCACCGTATTATTGTTGGTATCTCATTTTTTATTTATTGGGAATTTTAAAAATTTTAATCCCTAAATACTTCTATAACATTTCATCCGTTACCTTTATGATTTTTAATCAAGGTAAAATCTGAATTATGAGTACCATTAAATACCATTTCTGGACATTACTCTGTATTGTTCTGCTATCGTCATGTAAAAACCAAAACACGGTTTCTGTTGCCAACAAAAACTTTGAAGATGTTGTAGCGCAGCAACAAAACCTCATTTTTACTTTCGATAAAGATTTGGTTGATGATAGTTTAATTGACCGGTGGGACAGCACTCAGTTTGTTTCCATCACACCAGCGGTAAGGGGATTGTTTAAGTGGAATACCAAACGCGAGTTGATGTTTTCGCCAGAAACATCTTTTGGCCCTGCTACTTTTTATAAAGCTGTTGTTACCGACAGAATACTTTATGGAAACAGGTTGCTTTCTTTTGATGCGCCTGCCGCTTTTGAGTTTCATACACCTCTGACACAACTTGAAAACCTTCATGCACACTGGGCTCTTTCTACACAGCAAAATAGCATTGTGTTGCTCACAAAACTTGATTTTAATTATCCGGTTCCTTCTGCACAGATGAAAGACCTTGCACAGATAAAGATTAATGATAAGGTTTATCCTTTTACTGTTGTAACCAACACAGCATCAACAGAAGTAGTTCTGGAAATAAACAACATACAACCTTCAGATTACAAAAAAGTAAAGGTTAGCGTTGCTATCAATAAAGGGTTGATGTGTAATGGCAGCAATTATAAGACAGAAAATATTCTTGTTAAAGATACAGATGTGCCATTGCCCGATAGACTGACAATTATGAATGCATCAGGCGAATATGATAACACACAACCTGTCATTCATGTTTACACGAATCAGGCTGTTAATTTGAATCAGATTGCAACGTATGTTTCTGTTCAGCCAAGAGTTGATTTTACCACCGAAGCAGCCAGCGATGGTTTCTTAATTAAAGGAACATTCGATCCCGGACAATCCTATCAGCTTACAGTTAAAAAAGAACTGAGTGGATTAATTGGTGGCATGTTAGATCAGGATTTTATTGCTACCATCCCTTTTGGAGAAATGCAGCCTTCAATATCTTTTACCAATGCTAACGGCATGTATCTGTCTTCAAAAGGAAATCGAAATATTGGAATACAGATAGTAAACGTACCTAAAGTTCGTGTCAGCATTTATAAAGTTTATGAAAACAATATTTTGAATTTTTTGCGTCAAAACAGCTACAGCGATTTCTATGAAGGATCAGAAGATGGGTACTCCAGTCGCAAGCAATACAATATTTATGGTATTGAAAATTATGGCGACTTAGTGATGCAAAGAAATTACAGTGCTAAGAGTCTGCCCCGTGGTAATGGCAACGACTTACTCAATCTTTCTCTCGATGAAATTAATGCCTATAAAGGAATTTATGTAGTTGATGTAGCTTCAACAGACGATTATTGGTTGCATGATACAAAGGTTATAGCACTTTCTGATATTGGCATGATTGCAAAATATTCCGAAAACGAATTGACGGTCTTTACTAACTATATTAAAACGGCATTACCTGCAGAAGGTGTAAATGTAAGTTGTATATCAACCAATAATCAAGTGTTGTTCAACGGAACAACAGACCATGACGGTAGGGTTACTTTTTCTGATATCGGCAGTAAAGCAAAGAATTTTCGTATAGGAATGATTTCAGCCCGGCAGGGTAAGGATTTTAATATGATTTTACTTAGTGAAACGAAAGTGAGTACGAGCCGCTATGATGTTGGTGGGTATAAAGACAATCCTGCAGGTGTTATGGCATACATCTATGGCGACAGGGATATGTATCGCCCCGGTGAAACGGTTTATTTAAATACCATAGTGCGCAATGATAAATGGATGCCCGTTGCCAATGTACCTGTAAAATTGAAAATGACAATGCCCAATGGTCATGAGTTTAAGACACTGCGTAAATCCCTCAACAGTCAAGGGGCAGTGGCAGCAGATTTTTTGTTACCACAAGTAGCAGTAACCGGAAATTATAATATAGATATTTTTTCTGCCAACGATGTCCTTATAGGCTCAAGAACCATACAGGTAGAAGAGTTTATGCCCGACAGAATAGATGTGAAAGTGAAAGTTAATAAGAGCGATTTTCATCCTGCTGACACCATTGTTGCAGCAATTTCAGCAACTAATTTTTTCGGTCCGCCTGCTGCCTTGCGCAAGTTTGAAGCAGAGTTTAATCTTATCAGAAAAAGCTTTTCAAGTAAAGATTTTAACGGTTATAATTTTACAGTTAAAACATTAAATGAACTTCCATTAGATAAAAAGATTGAACAGGGGCAAACCAATGAAAAAGGCGAAGCAACAGCTAAGTTTCTGATTCCTGATTCCTGCTCAAACACTGGCCTTTTGCAAGGTAGAATTTATACAACGGTGTTTGATGAAACCGGTCGTCCGGTAAACAGACTCAACACTTTTGATGTAAATACGCAACAAAATTATTTCGGCATTAAACTGAATGATTACTATGCCAATATTGGTACCAACACGCTCATTGGGTTGGCTGCATGCAACAGCAATGGCAAGGGGGCAACGGCAACTGCCTATGTTGAAATAATTAATTACGATTGGTACAATGTGGTTGAGAAATCGGATAACGGACAATATCGCTATGTTTCACAAAAGCGGGAAGTAACAATGTTAAGTCGCGAAGTGCATATTGCAGCAGGCGGAAGTAGTTTGAACTTTATTCCTGCAAACTCAGGCGAGTATGAGGTGCGTATCAGTGCAGTTAAAGGTGGAAACTATGTTGCATCCAATTTTTGGGCTTATGGATTTGGCTACACCTCAAACACTTCTTTTAATATAAACACTGAAGGGCAGGTAACCATTCAGGCAGATAAAGACACTTTTGCACCGGGAGAAAAAGCCAACTTACTTTTTAAAACACCTTTTGCAGGCAAGCTTTTGGTAACAATTGAGAGTAACAAAATTTTAAAGCATTACTACATCAACACAGATAAACGTTCTGCCATGCTTTCTGTACCTGTGAGTGAAAGTTACTTGCCCAATGTGTATGTTTCAGCTACTTTATTTAAACCACTTGATGATGGTGCTATGCCGTTAACTGTCGCACATGGTTTTTTGCCTCTTATTGTTTCAAAACCTGAACTGAAATTACCTGTTGCGATAACTTGTGCTGCAAAATCAAAGAGTAAGAAAAAACAGACTATTAAAGTACGTTCTGTACCAAATGCCGAACTGACAGTAGCTGTTGTTGATGAAGGAATTCTTGCATTAAAGAATCAAAAGTCGCCTGATCCCTTTGGGTATTTTTATCAGAAAAAGGCATTGCAGACAACAACGTATGACGTATATGCGCAGTTGCTACCCGACTTAAAAATGCGATCATCTACCACCGGTGGCGATGGATTTGATCTGGCAAGAAGGGTAAATCCGCTATCCAACAAACGTGTTCAGTTGGTGGCACTTTGGAGTGGCATACTCAAAACCAATGCAGCCGGTGATGCATCATTCAATATTGAAATTCCACAGTTCAGTGGTAAGTTGCGTGTTATGGCTTGCAGTTGGAAAGATAACCGCTTTGGCAGTAGTGAGCAGTTTATCACCGTTGCCGACCCTGTTGTTATCAGTCCTTCGGTGCCACGGTTTTTAAGCCCTGGCGATTCGTTAGAGATGCCTGTAACTTTTACTAACACTACGGCAATGCCGTTAACGTTGGGGGTAAGCTGTACTGTAACAGGAAATCTTAAATTATCCAATAATGCATCTTCACAACTCACTATAGCTCCTTCGGCAGAGGCTCGTTTTGTCTGGAATATGGTTGCCTCATCAGCTATAGGGCAGGGCTCTATAGAAGTTAAAGTTAATACCGGTAGTGAATCATTTTCAGATAAAACTTCTATCACCATCAGGCCGCCATCATCTTTAGTTAAAGAAACAAGCAATGGTGTGGCAAAAGGAAACACTACGATGCAAGTTGCATCGGATTTTGTTTCAGGTTCAACCAAAGTGTATTTTACGCTAAGTGCATCGCCATTGGTTCAATTTACTGATCAGTTAATTTATTTGCTCGATTATCCGCATGGCTGCCTTGAACAAACCGTTTCCATTGCATTTCCACAGTTGTATTATGGTAATCTTGCAAAAAACATTACAAACAAAAGTGGTGTGGCATATAATCCTCAATTTAATGTTCAGGAAGCTATCAGAAAAATTGAAGGCATGCAGATTTATAATGGCTCAATGACATACTGGCCGGGTAGTGTGATTGAAAATTGGTGGGCAACTGCCTATGCATTACATTTTCTTACCGAAGCAAGAAAGGCAGGATATGAAGTTAACGAGAGTACCATCAACAGAACATTTGAATACCTGAAATCAAAAGTAAAAACTAAAGAAACAGAGAAAGTGTATTTTGCTAATGCAAGTAATGTTATTGAAAAGCAGGTGAAAGTAAAACGTGAAATTATTTATTCACTATATCTGCTGGCAATTAACGACAGAAGAGATTTAACAATGATGAATTATTATAAGGCAAATCATCAACAACTGACAATAGACTCAAAATACATGCTTGCATTAAGCTATCTTGCCATTGGCGATACAAAAAGTTATTTGGCATTATTACCAGATAATTTTGCAGGAGAAAAATCAGAAAGAAGTCTTGCAGGTAATTTCTCATCGTACGTAAGAGATCAGGCCTTGACTTTAAACTGCCTTCTTGAAACCGACCCTGATAATGCACAGATTCCAAATATGGCGCGCACACTTTCGCAATTGATAAAAGGAGAAAAGTGGTTGAGTACTCAGGAACGTGCATTTGCTTTCCTGGCATTGGGTAAGTTTGCTAAACGCAGCACATCAACAAATGTGCGTGCAACAGTATTTGCTGATGGAAAAGAATTAGGGGTATTTAGCGGAGCAGATTTAGTGTTAAACAGCAATCAACTGGCCGGAAAAAAGATTGAAATTCGCACAGAAGATAAAGGTCAATTGTATTATTTTCTTGAATTGAGTGGAATAAAAACCGGATTAAGGGTGAAAGAGGAGGATAGTAAACTGAGTGTTAGAAGAAGTTACTTCAACCGCTTTGGTCAACAAATGAGTAACAATTTTAAACAAGGTGATTTAATTGTCGTGCAGTTGGCTTTGAATTCGCCTACAGGCATTGACGTAGCAAATGTTGTTCTCACTGATTTAATTCCCTCAGGCTTTGAAATTGAAAATCCACGTATTGTTGACGATAGAGAAATGACATGGATTAAAAGTAAATCGCAACCGGATTATTTTGATATACGTGATGACAGAATTAATCTATACACACAGGCAGGTAAAACAACAAAGTATTTTTATTATACTGTGCGTGCAGTAAACACCGGAAGTTTTGTTGTGGGACCGGTCAGTGCTGATGCCATGTATGATGGAGAGTTTCATTCTTATAGTGGAAGTGGAAGAGTTAAAGTGGTTAAATGAAGTCAACAGTTAAAGGCTTCCGGATTGCAGCTAAAAAAAGCGCAATTGTGATTGCCGTAAGCATGTTGCTGATGTTTGTTTTGGCATGGTTTATTCCATTAAATGTAAATATCCCTTATGCTGTTACAGTTACTGACAGTCGTGGGGAAGTGTTGCATGCTTTTTTATCAAAGGATGAAAAGTGGAGAATGAATGTTGGTCTGAATGAAATCAACCCACAGCTGGTAAAGGCTATTATTCAAAAAGAAGATCGCTGGTTTTATTTTCATTATGGCGTAAATCCCGTTGCCGTTGTTAGGGCAATGGTCAATAATTTGATGTATCAGCGAAAAACATCCGGAGCATCAACCATTACAATGCAAGTCTCCAGATTGCTTTACCCTGCGCCCCGTACGTTGTACAATAAAATGATAGAAGCTTTACGTGCCGTACAATTGGAATGCAGGTATTCAAAAAAAGAAATTTTAGAGCTTTATCTTAACCTGATTCCGTATGGTGGAAATATTGAAGGAGTAAAAGCTGCATCAGTTTTATATCTTGGCAAGTTACCTGCAGACTTATCACTTGCTGAGTGTGTAGCATTGTGCATTATTCCCAATAGACCAAATTCTTTACGTCCGGGTTATGATAATGATCTGATCAGACGCGAAAGAAATAAATGGCTGACAAGATTTGAAGGAAAAAAAATTTTTAAAAGTGAAGTTATCAATGATGCATTGAATGAACCTGTTGAAATGAAGCGACAGGCTGCGCCTGCATTGATTACTCAATTGGCATATCGTTTAAGAGAGCAACATCCTTCAACAGAGAATATACATTCTACCTTACGGGCACCACTTCAACATAAAGTACAGTCGCTGGTGTATAACTACAGCAAACGTAAGTCGCTGCAAAGTATTTACAATGCATCGGCCATTGTGATTGACAATAAGAGTCATAAAGTTGTAGCCTATATTGGTTCTGCAGATTTTAAAGATCAGTTGCATCATGGACAAGTTGATGGCGTAAATGCAGTTCGTTCACCGGGCAGCAGTTTAAAGCCTTTAATCTATGCAATGGCTTTCGACAAAGGTTTAGCAACACCTTTGACGGTTATTAATGATGTACCTGTAAATTTTATGGGATATAATCCTGAAAATTATAATTCAAAATTTAATGGTAGAGTTACTTTGGATTTTGCATTATCACATTCTTTAAATATTCCTGCGGTAAAAATTCTGAATCAATTGGGTGTGCCTACAGTCACACAAGCATTGATTAAAAGTGGTTTTAATTCAATAGAAGAAAGTAAAAGCAAACTTGGATTGTCTTTGGCTCTTGGAGGTTGTGGCGTGCGCCTGTGTGAACTGTCAAACCTGTATGCCACGTTTGCAAACAATGGAGTTTATCAAAAATTGAAGTATGTAGAAGATGACACATTAAACACCGACACGCTCAGGTTAATGTCTTCCGGTGCTGCTTATATGACAACTGAAATACTAAGTAAAATTACACGCCCCGATTTACCCGATAATTATGCCAATATCCTTCGGATTCCACATATTGCATGGAAGACAGGAACATCGTATGGCAGAAGAGATGCATGGAGCATAGGTTACAATAAAAGATTTACAGTAGGTGTGTGGTTAGGCAACTATAACGGTAATGGTGTTGCCGAACTTAGTGGCGCCTCGGTAGCCACTCCGCTGCTTTTTGATATTTTTAATGCAATAGATTATGACAATGACTCAACTTGGTTCAGCCCACCTGCTGATGTAAATTTCAGATTGGTTTGCAGCGAAACAGGACTGCTTCCGGGTGTCAATTGCAGCAATCAGATTATGGATGAGTTTTTACCTGGCATAACATCCAATGCAGTTTGCACACATTTAAAGGAGTATATCATTTCCCCTGATGAAAAAATTTGTTATTGCACATCATGCATGCCTGCAGCGGGTTATAAGAAAAAGCTGTTTTTTTCTCAGGATGCCGAATATTTGTCGTTCTTGAAAAGTGAAAACATTAGTCCGGAGCTTCCGCCACCACATAATCTTGCATGCACAAGGGTGTTTACCGGTCAGCCCCCAAGAATTGTTTCTCCCAATATGCAAAGTGAGTATTTACTTGATTTAAAAGGAGGAGATAAAATAATGCTCCAATGTCAGGCATCACCAGAAGTAAGGAATGTTTACTGGTACATTAATAATTTGATTTATCGTGCAGCAGCAGCCAATGAGCAACTGTTTTGTTCTCCACCCAAAGGCCTTGTTAAGATTTCATGTGCTGATGATATGGGCCGCAACAGCGATATTTTTATAAAAATAGAAGAGATGTAACTCAGAATTTTTCCATCATCTTTACACGCATAAACCCTTTTCGCTCCCAAAAGTCTCTCAACTTAAACGCTTCTTCTTGTGTTGCAATATTTAAAACCAAAATGTGAAACAAGGGTCTGCCGTTTTGATTTTTTTTGCCAATAAAAAAAGATTGTATGTATTCTTCCTGTTGCAAATATTTAGCAAGTAACAGGGCATGATCAAAATCGCGTGTGCGCCAGATGCTGATAGTGTAACCGGATGGTGTTGTGGTCCGACCATCGGCATCTATAACTTGATCTGTCATAAATATTTTTTCAATTGAATCAGCATTTTGTGGTGGCTGAATAATTTCAAGCTTCACTTTTGTAATACCATGTTTATAGCTGCCTATAATACGTGCGGCCTGTTCCGTAAGGTCTATTATTCTGTTTTTGGCATAAGGGCCTCTGTCATTAACACGAACAATAGTCACCAGATTATTTTTCAAATTGGTTATTTTTAAAAAAGTATGAAACGCTAATGTTCTGCTGGCACAAGTCATGTCGTAGTTACTATATTTTTCGCCATTAGCAGTCTTCCGGCCTTCAAAGCTCTTGGCATAATATGAAGCTCTACCGATAAAAACTTTGTTTTGTGCACCGGCTGTAAACACGGTCAAACTTAAAACAAAACCTATCCAATGGATTCTAAATAATTTGAAATCAATATGTTTGAATAATATATTACTTGAGTAAGCCGATAAAAAAAATTGATTTTTGTTCATTTTTTAAGTGAATTTCTTTTTAGTACCAGGCAAAGTAAACGCTCAATATGCCTACATTTGCACCCAATATTTAATATCATGTCAACGGTAAAATTCAACAATAAAGATGCAATATTTTTTCCTGAATTAAAACAGCGCATCAATCAATATTTTGAACAAAATAAAATAAAGCCTACCGGTAATCTGAAATTATATTCTAAAACCATCATTCTTTTCACCATATTAATAGCTCTTTATATTATACTGGTGTTTTTTACTCCTGAAAATGGTTGGCTGTCTTTATTTTTGGCTTCACTCTTAGGTTTAGTAATGGCATCTATCGGCTTTAATGTAATGCACGATGGGGCACATGGTAGCTATTCCAGTCATAAATGGGTAAATGAATCTATGGCACATTCACTTAATTTATTAGGTGGTGTTTCTT
This sequence comes from Bacteroidia bacterium, assembly GCA_037045145.1. Classification (NCBI taxonomy): domain Bacteria; kingdom Pseudomonadati; phylum Bacteroidota; class Bacteroidia; species Bacteroidia bacterium. The sequence continues at coordinate 1,035,630 of JBAOIA010000012.1, read as the reverse complement.
TTATTTGGAAGCAAAAACACAACATCAACCATCATTCCTATACCAATGTAGAAGGAATGGATGATGATATAGACATCAAACCTTTTATACGTGTGCATGAAGGTCAAAAGAAATATTGGTTTCATCGTTATCAGCACATTTATGGTTTGCTCTTGTATGGAATAACCTATTTCTTCTGGGTTTTTTATAATGATTTTAATAAATATTTTTCAGGCAAAATTGCAGAGCATACCCACATGCAGAAAATGTCTGTTTGGGATCATGTTATTTTCTGGGCTACTAAAATATTTTATGTTTTAGTGTTTCTTGTATTCCCAATATATAATGTAGGCCTCATTGATACAATTCTAGCTTATGGATTGATGGTAGCAGTTACAGGTATTACTATTGCAGTTGTTTTTCAGTTGGCTCACGTTGTTGAAGATATGCCATTTGTAAGTCCTGAAGGTGATGTAATGAAAATTGAGTCGGAATGGGCTGTGCATCAGTTACAGACAACTACAAACTTTGCTACTAAAAATAAGTTTATCAGTTGGCTGTTGGGAGGGTTGAATTTTCAGGTTGAACATCATTTGTTTCCACGTATCAGCCACATACATTACCCCTCAATCAGTAAAATTGTTCGCCAAACATGTTTGGAATACAATGTACAATATAAAGAGTTCCGGACTATGCGAGGTGCATTAGCATCGCATATTCTTCATCTGCGCCAAATGGGTAGAAAATAATCTGTTTTTTTCAGTAACTATTTACGCAGTTGTGAAATACTGCAAAGTTTTTTTTAAAAAAATTTGGTTTTCCGAATTAATCATTAGTTTTGTGTGAAGTTTCACCCAAACCACAAACATGAAATTATTTTTCATACAGGGTTATTTTCAAAAAGTGAAGGATTATTTTTTAATTAGTCCTGAAAGTAGAATAAATCGCAATCATCGTTCTACAACAAATCAACTAAATAAGTTAAACTCAAATTAAAAGCAGTATGAAGAAAACAATCACATTGTTTATTTGCCTGTTCTCGTTGTCATTGGCAACCTGGGCGCAGGACAAGACGGTAACCGGTAAGGTTACTTCATCGCAGGACAAACTGGGCATTCCCGGTGTGAGCATCCTCGAACCCGGAACTACCAATGGTACAGTTACGGATATTGATGGAAAATATTCCATTAATGTTAAATCAACTACAACTCAGCTTCGTTTTTCCGGAACAGGTTTGGTAACGCGCACAGTTGATATTCCGGCATCAAACTCATTAGACCTTACAATGACAGCCGATGTTCAGAAAATAGGCGAGGTAGTGGTAACAGCCTTAGGTATCAAACGCGATGAAAAATCATTGGGCTATAGCACTCAAAAAGTAAGTGGTGACGATTTGGCCAACGCCAAAGAAGCCAACTTCATTAACTCACTGCAAGGACGTGTTGCCGGTGTAAGTATTACAGGTTCCAGCAATATGGGTGGTTCTTCAAGAATCTTGCTGCGCGGTATGCGTTCTATCAACTTCGAAAACCAACCATTGTTTGTGGTTGATGGTATTCCTATGAATAACGAAAACGTTGCAACAGCTGATCAGCAGCGTGGTGCCTTAGGTTATGATTATGGTAACGCCATTCAGGATATAAACCCTGATGATATTGAGTCTGTGAACGTACTTAAAGGGCCATCTGCAACTGCACTTTATGGTTCAAGAGGTTCTAATGGTGTAATTATTATCACAACAAAAAAAGGTGTTGCTCGTGAAAAGTCCGAAAAATATTCACCCATTGGTGTAACAATTAACTCCGGTTGGAGCATGAAAAAGATTTATAATCTTCCTAAATACCAGAACCGTTATGGTGGTGGTGCATCGCCAGATTTTATTGAGAGTGATATTCATCCGGGCGAACTTCGTTCCGAGTTTGAGTACGATGGCAGCTGGGGTCCTGAATTGTTAGGACAAGAAGTATATCAGTGGGACAGCTACTATCCTTCCATGCCTAACTATAACAAAAAAACCCCTTGGGTTGCGCATCCCGACAACGTAAAAGATTTCTTCGAAACAGGTTTTGTAAAGAATAACAGCATTTCTTTGGATGGCGGCAATGAAAAATCACTCTTCCGCCTCGGCTATACCAACTATGATGAAAAAGGTGTTATTCCAAACGAAAGCCTCAACAGAAATATCATCAGCTTTAATGGTTCAAATAAATTTAATGACAAGTTAACGGCAACTATCAGTATGAACTATGTAGTTGCAAGAGGTAAAGGTCGTGCTGCAACAGGTTATAACAGCATTGCATCAAACTTTAATCAATGGTGGCAACGACAACTCGATATCAAAGAACTGAAAAATTATAAAAATCCTGATGGCTCACAGCGCGCATGGAATATGAATGCAGAAGATGATCCTTCAGCTTTATATTGGGATAACCCATATTGGGTTTCTTATGAGAATTATGAAACCGATTTGCGCAATCGTTTGTATGGTGGTTTGACATTTAGTTATGATATCGGTAAAGGATTTTCTGTTTCAGCATCCGGTAAAACCGACTACTATGACGATTTTCGTCAGGAGCGTGTTGCCGTAGGTAGTGCTATTGCTACAGCAATCCCAGCGTACTCAGAAAACAGCATTAAGTTCAATGAAAATAACTACGAAATGATTTTGTCATACAAACACCGTTTGGCCGATGATGTAGATTTTAACGGCTTTGTTGGTGTAAACAGACAAGATCAGAAATTCAGCAACAAATTTGTTTCTACACAGGGCGGATTAAATGTGCCGAATTTCTACAACATCAATAACTCAGCCAGCAGCGAATTGATTTATTCTTCTCAAGTTCGTCAATTGCGCAAAAACTCACTTTTTGCAAGCGCATCTTTCGGCTATCAGAGTTTCTTATATCTTGATGTAACCGGACGTAATGACTGGAGTTCTACCTTACCGGAAAATAAAAGCTCATACTTCTATCCATCAATTACAGGTAGTTTTGTGTTCTCCGAAAAATTAGATTTTGATTGGTTAAGTTATGGTAAATTGCGTGCTGGTTGGGCACAAACAGCTATTGATCCTGTTCCTTATCGCTCAACATTAACCTCACCAAGTATGTCAGACAACTTTAATGGTTTGCCAACAAGTGTTATTCCCGGTACCTTCAACAACACCGACTTGCGACCTGAAATGACTTCCGGTTTCGAAACAGGATTGGAATTACACTTCCTTCAAAAACGTATTTCTTTTGATCTGGCCTATAGTTCTACCTTGTCTAAAGACGTTATCTTTAACGTGCAACAATCTGGCGCCAGTGGTATTGACTACAAAATATACAACGCTGCCGAACTTTCAAACAAAACTATCGAACTGATGGTGAATGTGGTTCCCGTTAAAATGAAAAACGGCCTCGAGTGGGGTGTTGGCTTTAACTGGGCAAAAACCAAAAATAAGGTAGAAAAATTGTTTACTGACGAATCGGGCAACGAAACTGAAACCGTGCAGATTTCCAATGCACCATTTTCTGCAACTTTAGAAATGCGTAAAGGAATGGAAGCTTCACAGATTGTAGGTTATGATTTTGTGTATGATGATAATGGAAATAAGGTGGTTGATGCCGATGGTTTTTATATGCGATCAGAAACAGTTAAACCATTGGGTTCAGTATTGCCTGACTATACCGGTGGCGTGAGTACCTATGTAACATTCAAAGGCATCCGTTTCTCCGGTTTGATTGACTTTCAAAAAGGAGGCAAAGTTTTCTCTCTCACCAATGTGTGGGGTAAATATTCAGGAATTTTTGCTGAAACGGCCGAAGGTGATATACGCGAAAACGGTTTGATTAACGAAGGTGTAACTGAAACAGGTGAACAAAACACAACTGTTATTTCTGCAGTTGATCACTATTTTCAGGATGGTGGTTATGTTATTACCGCTGCTGATGTTTATGATGCATCATTTGTGAAACTGCGCGAATTAACACTTTCCTACGAATTGCCACAATCATTGTTTAAAAAAGCCATTCGTGGTATTTCTGTAGGTGTTTACGGCAGAAACTTGGCTATACTGCATAAAAACGTTCCTAATATTGACCCCGAAGCTGGCTTGTCGAGCGGCAACGTTCAGGGCTTTGAAGGTGGTCAGTTACCTACGGCACGTATTTTTGGTATCAACCTGAATTTCAGATTTTAACTTTAAAAACGATTGATCATGACAAAAATTAAAATAAATCAAAAAGTAATTGCAACGGTGATGGTATTTTCGCTGTTGCTGGGTTCATGTAAGAAAAACTTCGAATCCATCAATGAAGATCCCAACAACCCCAAAGAAGTACCCAATGCCTATCTGCTCACCGGAGCTCAACGTGGCATCATGGACAACACCATTGATGTATGGTGGGGAGCCAACGTAGGTAATCAACTGGGGCAATATTGGTCGTCTAACCAATATACTTCCGAAAGCCGCTACTTCTACAGAACTAGCGTAACCAACCAGTCATGGAGAAGCTTCTACGGTGGCGTTAGAAACGACCAATTGGTGAATGTTGGCGGTCTTTATGAGCTGAGCGAAATTGTAAGAAAGTGTAAAGAAGACTCTATCGTTGCATCTGTTGGTGGCTACGTACCTAATCAAATTGCTGTAGCTACCATATTAAGAGTGTGGTTGTTTCAAAACATGACAGATGCTTGGGGCGATATTCCTTATTCTGAAGCTTTACAAGCCGATGCCAACAAGACACCAAAATATGATAAACAGGAAGATATCTACAATGGACTTCTAACCGAGATTAATGATGCTATCGGAATGATAGACGATGCTGAATCCGGACCTCATGGTGATGTTGTTTATAATGGTGATATGGCTGCCTGGAAAAAGTTTGCCAATTCATTAAAGATGCGTTTAGCTTTAAGAATTGTTGATCGCAATGCTGCAAAAGCTCAATCAGAGTTTGAAGCTGCAGCGCCTGAAGCATTTGCTTCTAACAACGACAATGCTTTGTTGCAATATGGCGAATTCCCAAGTGGCAACCCAATCTATTACAACCGTTACATTTCCGGACGTAATGACTATGCCTCCAGCAACACCTTCCTCGATTCCACTTTAACTCCTTTGAGCGATCCTCGCAGAGAATGCTTCTTCGTTCCTGCCACTGCCACCGGCTTGTGGACTGGCGAAGTATATGGTTTGTCCGAAGCTAATGGTGCCCAAACACCAAACTCTCGCATCTCTCAGCGTTCTCCTTTAGTTTTGTCTGCATCATTACCCGGTATATTCATGGACTATGCGCAGGTAGAATTTATGCTAGCAGAAGCTGCTGAAAGAGGTTGGGCTGTATCAGGCTCTGCCGAAAGTCATTATGATGCCGGTATCACTGCAAGCATCTCTTTCTGGACAGGACTCAATGGTGCCCCTGCCTCTGCTGGTGATATTGCTGCATACATCGCACAACCTACTGTAAACTATCAAACAGCCGGTGGTTCATGGCAACAAAGAGTAGGCGTACAAAAATGGATTGCACTTTTCAACCAGGGCATTCAGGGATGGGTTGAGTGGAGAAGACTCGACTTCAACAAACTCATGATGCCTGCCGATGGTGTTATTGACGGAACAGGCATTCCATTACGTATGAAATATCCCGTGTTGGAACAAACGCTCAACAGTGCCAGCTACAGTGCTGCCGTTGCAGCACAGGGTGCTGACCAGCAAGACACCCGCATGTGGTGGGATGTTAACTAATTTAATGTTTTAATAAATAAAAAGAGGCTGTCTCAAAAGTAGGCAGCCTCTTTTGATTTTTTAGAAAATCAAAGGTTATTAACAAAAAAAGAATAGTTATCCAAAAGGGAAAGAAGGAAAGGTGATGCAACTAAATTTGTTGCATGAGCAAAACCAATATAGTATTCAAACCATATCAGTTTAATCCGCAAATGTTGTTGCCACCGAGTTTTGATGAACTCATTGATAAGAATCATCCGGTGCGTGTAGTACAACAAATCATCAGCGAAATTAAAATAGATGGGCTGATTGATCAGTATAAAGGAGGTGGTACAAGTTCATATCATCCACGTATGCTATTAAGCGCCATTGTGTTCGCTTATTTAAGCAATACGTACAGCAGTCGTAAAATAGAAGCGGCCCTGAAAGAGAACATCCATTACATGTGGCTAACGGGTATGAGTACACCGGATCATAATACGATTAACCGTTTTCGCAGTTCGAAATTAAAAAATGAGATTAAAGAAATATTTGCCCAGGTGGTAACCCTGTTGGTAAAGGAAGAACTGGTTAGTATAGAAGAAGTTTATACCGATGGCACCAAGATAGAAGCCAATGCCAACAAATACACCTTTGTGTGGGGCAAAGCCATCAAAACGCAAAAGGAAAAAATAGCAAAACAGTTAGAAGCGTTGTGGAACTACAGCCAGCAAGTTGCCGTAGAAGAATTAAAAGATACCGAACCGATTGATTTTAAGAACATCGATGCAGCAAAAGTAAAAGCTGTGGCAGCGCAGATTGATGAGGCATTGAAAAACAAACAGGTTGAAAAAAAAACTCTTGACCAAATCAAAAAAGCAAAAACCGATTTTGTAAAGCGCATGGAAAAGTATGAGCAACAAGAGGCCATACTGGGTAATCGAAACAGTTACAGCAAAACCGATCCGGATGCAACTTTTATGCGTATGAAGGAAGACCACATGCGTAACGGACAACTTAAAGCCGGATATAATTTACAAGCCAGTTCATGTCCCGGTAAAAAAATATTTTGTGTGAACTACAGCTTGCATCAAAAACCAACCGACACCACTACTCTCATTCCGCACATCAATCAATATCAACAACTTTACGGTAGTTATCCAAAGAGCATCACAGCAGATGCCGGATACGGGTCGCACGAAAACTATCAGTTCCTGCAAAACAACAGCATTGAGGGCTATGTTAAATACAACACCTTTGATAAAGAACAAAAGCGCAAAGCCACCTATAAGAAAGGATTTAAGAGTGATGAACTTTATTACAATAAGGAGCAAGATTGCTACTACTGCCCAATGGGTCAACGCATGCAATACATCAGTACTTCAACACGCACAACCGAAAATGGATATACACAACAGGTAAAAAAATACCAGACGCAAAACTGCAACGGATGCCCGTTAAGAAGCGTATGTCATCAATCAAAAAACAACAGAACAATCGAAGTCAATCAGCAACTGATCCAACTGAAAAATAAAGCCAATGAAAATTTGAAAAGTGAACAAGGCATCGCCCATCGAAAAAAAAGATGCTACACCATAGAGCCTGTGTTTGCTTGCCTCAAGCAAAACAAAAATTTTAAACGGTTCATGCTGCGATCTATTCCTAAAGTAGAGATAGAGGCCGGATTGTGCCTGATCGGATTTAATCTCAAACAAAAAGCACTCTTGAACTGAAAAAAATCAAAAAAAGGATGTCATAATCATTAAAAACATCTCCTAATGCACCATAACGTCCTTCAGGAATAAAAATAAAACTTGATTTCTTTTTAATCATCTGCCTCTATAAAGCAGTATATAAAAAAAGGCTGCCTCAATTTATTGTTTTGAGACAGCCTCTTTTTGTTGGTAACCACTCACCATTTTATACTTTCTGATAACTTTGCCCAAATTTTACAGAGCAATGAGCCATAGTTATATTAAAGCATTATTAAATACAGAGCCCGCACAACAAAAAGTAAATGCCAAAGGATGGGTCAGAACAAAAAGAGGAAACAAAGCTATTTCATTTATTGCACTCAATGACGGAAGCACAATACATAACATTCAGGTCGTTGCCGAAAATTCAAACTTCAACGAGGAGTTGCTTAAAAACATCACCACAGGTGCCTGCATTTTCGTAGAAGGTGTGTTGGTAGCCTCGCAGGGGCAAGGGCAAAAAGTCGAAATACAAGCCCACAAAATAGAAGTTTACGGCACTGCCGACCCCGAAACATTTCCACTACAGAAAAAGGGACACACCATGGAGTTTCTGCGCGATATTGCACATTTACGTCCAAGGACAAACACCTTTGGTGCAGTTCTCAGAATAAGACATACAATGGCCTATGCCATAAACCACTATTTCCACACACATGGTTTTTTCTACATCCATACGCCAATCATTACAGGTAGTGATGCCGAAGGTGCAGGGGAGATGTTTAGAGTAACAACATTGGATATCAACAAGCCGCCCCGTAAGGATGATGGCACTATTGACTTTAGCCAGGATTTTTTTGCCAAAGAAACCAACTTGACCGTAAGCGGACAACTTGAAGGCGAACTGGCAGCAATGGCCTTGGGCAAAGTATATACTTTTGGCCCTACCTTTCGTGCCGAAAACAGCAACACGCCACGACACTTAGCCGAGTTCTGGATGATAGAACCCGAAATGGCTTTCTTCGACCTGAATGATAACATGGACCTTGCTGAAGATTTATTGAAATATCTGATTCGTTATGCCCTCGATAACTGTATGGATGATATTGAATTTCTGAATAACATGTACGATAAGGAACTCATTGGGCGTTTGCGAAGTGTTATCGAAAAACCATTTAAACGACTAACCTATACCGAAGCCATTAACGTTCTGGAGCCCAACAACAGCAAGTTCGAATACAAAGTAAACTGGGGTGCCGACCTGCAGAAAGAACATGAAAACTACCTGGTAGAGCATTTTAATGCACCTGTCATTCTCACCGACTATCCTGCTGCCATCAAAGCATTTTACATGAAACAAAATGATGACGGCAAAACAGTCAGAGCTATGGATGTTTTGTTCCCCTGGATTGGCGAAATAATTGGTGGCTCCCAACGCGAAGAGAACTACGACAAACTTGTATCAAGAATGAAAGCGATGCATATTCCTGAAAAAGAAATGTGGTGGTACCTCGATACCCGCAGGTTTGGCGCATGTCCACACTCAGGTTTTGGATTGGGCTTTGAACGCTTAATGCTATTTGTTACCGGCATGAATAACATCCGCGATGTCATTCCTTTTCCACGTACACCACGCAACGCAGAGTTTTAATGGCTATAAAAAATTAAGGCAATCGAAGCTCCTTAAGCTTCTTGGCTTTAACAAAAGTAACCAGCACCACCAGCAAGGTCATACCTCCGCCAAAGAGCACAGAAGGTATCAGTCCCATCAGCTTTGCCATAACACCCGACTCAAATGCGCCCAACTCATTTGACGAACCAACAAAAATACTGTTCACTGCCGACACCCTTCCCTTCATCTCATCAGGCGTAAAACTTTGAATAATAGTAGAACGAATCACAACACTCACATTATCAAAAACACCACTCATAAACAACAGCAAAAGCGACACAACAAAACTTGATGAAAGTGCAAAGCCAATCATGCACAATCCAAAACCCGCAACACTGGCCAGCATCTTATACCCTGCATCTTTTCTCGGAGGGTGAAAGGCTAAATATATTGCCATCACCACAGAGCCTACTGCCGGTGCCGCACGCAACAAACCCAAACCTTCTGCACCTACATGCAATACCTGATCGGCAAAAACAGGCAATAAAGCTACTGCACCACCAAACAACACCGCAAACAAATCCAGCGAAATAGCTGAAATGATATATTGATTTTTAAAAACAAAATTCACACCTGTTTTTAAAGATTGTAAAATAGATTCTGTTTTATTGTGATAATCAACATGCCTGTCTTTTATCAGCAGGTAACAAATCATGGTAACTATGATAAATGCGCAGACCACAAGCGAAGAATAAAAAACACCAATCCAACCATAGAAAAAACCTCCCATAGCAGGACCTATCACTGCGGCTACCTGCCAAAGACTGCTGTTCCATGTGGATGCATTCACATAATGCTCTTTAGGCACCAGCTGACCCCAAAAGGCAGCTTGCGTAGGTGCATGAAAACCTCGTGCCAGGCCAATTAAAAAAATGGTGAGGTAAATAGGCCAGGTAGAAATTTTGCCAAAATCATAAACATAAACAGCCAAAAATGTTGAAGCAGAAAGTGTAATCGCACTACTCCATATTAAGAGCTTGCGCCTGCTGAGCCTGTCGGCCAGATGGCCGCCAAACAAGGCAACTGTCAAAGCAGGTGCAGCTTCTATCAACCCAATAATGCCCAACGACAAAGGGTCTTTAGTCATCTCATAAATCAGCCAGCTGAGAATAATACTCTGCATTTGAATAGCTATGGTCAAACAGACTTTAGCAATCAGAAACAAGCGATAATCTTTATGTTTCCAGGCTACAAATGCATTTTTGGTTTTTGTCATAAAAAAATTAAGGCCAAGCATTTATGCTTAGCCTTATTTTCAGATATCATTAAAAAGATTAATACTCATCTTCGTTGAAAAAAAAGTCGTCTTTAGTTGGATAATCAGGCCAAATTTCTTCAATACTTTCATACGATTCACCTTCGTCTTCCAATTCCTGAAGGTTTTCAACCACTTCTACAGGTGCTCCAGAGCGGATAGCGTAATCAATCAATTCGTCTTTAGTAGCAGGCCAGGGGGCGTCTTCAAGATGCGAGGCTAATTCCAGTGTCCAATACATTACAATATTCTTATTTAAAAATTAAACTAATTGTGCCTTAATTTTTAAGGGCTGCAAAAATATGTAAATTAAATTGGAAAAAACAAGTGTTTTTTTGAATAGTTATAAAGATTCTAAACTCTTGGCCGCCAGGGAGTTTCTGTAATATTCCGGACAAAGCATGCATGGCGTGCCAACATAAAAAGATAGTCAGAGAGCCTGTTTAGGTAGATTAATACCATTGGCTCTACCCACTCCGACTCGCTGAGGCCCGTAGCCAGTCGCTCGGCTCTGCGGCAAACACAGCGTGCCACATGGCAGTGGCTGTTTAACAGATTGCCTCCCGGCAAAACAAATGATTTTAAAGGGGGCAATGCTGCAACCATTATGTCAATTTCCTTCTCTAATAGTGTAATATCTTCTGTATTCAGATCTGGTATTTTCATTTTTGACTTTTCAGGGTCAGCAGCCAATGAAGAGCCTATAGTAAATAACCTGTCTTGAATTTCTGCTAATATTTCTCTACACCTGTCTTTCTCTTCGGCAAAGTCCTTTAGTAGCCCTATTGTAGAATTTAACTCATCCACAGTGCCATAGGCATCAATACGCAGATGGTGTTTGCTAACTCTTGTTCCTCCAATGAGTGATGTTTTGCCGCTATCACCGGTTTTAGTATAAATTTTCATTGATTAATCAGATAAATAACAATTTTGTACAACAAACCTATTAACATTTTGTTACTGAAAAGAAATGACGGTAGTTAAAATGTTAACAGTTTTGGCTGTTTTCTTTGATTGTTAGATTAAAGTTTGTTAAACTATCTTTCAGCATGTTGCTTATCATAACCGACATGCATTAATTTTGGTATGTTTACTTTCTGTAAATAAAGATTTATAAAGTTCAATATAATGTTTAAAAAAGTAGGATTAGTATTATTACTGTTAGCGTATTGCCGAAGTACATCAGCACAAAACATCGAAATTCAAAAGTTAGGCGCATTGCTTCAAATGATAGATTACTATTATGTGGACACCGTTAACAAAACAAAACTTGTTGACGATGGTATCAGAGCTATTTTAAAAGATTGCGATCCACACTCACAATACATTCCGGCAAATGAGTTAAAAGAAATGAACGAACCATTGGTAGGAAAGTTTGAAGGTGTAGGAATCCAATTCAACATACTTGATGACACTATTATGGTAACACAAACAATAGCAGGAGGGCCTTCAGAAAAATTAGGTATTCGTCCCGGTGACCGAATTGTAAATATTGACGGGAAAAAAGTTGCAGGAGTAAAAATCACCAATAAAGATGTTATCAGCAAACTCAGAGGCGACAAAGGCACTAAAGTAAAAGTTGATATGTACAGACGTGGTGAATCAGAACTTTTAACTTTTGATATCACACGCGATAAAATTCCATTGTTTAGTGTTGATGCATCCTATAAAATTGAACCCGATATCGGATACATTAAAATAAGCCGTTTTGCAGATAATACCGTAGAAGAATTTAAGGAGGCACTTGCAAAGTTAAAATCACAAGGAGTAAAAAGTCTGATACTTGATTTAACAAGCAATGGTGGCGGATATCTGAATCGTGCACATCAGTTGGCCGATGAATTTCTGAGTAATGGAAAACGCATTGTATATACAGAAGGCCGCTCACAGTCCAGAGAAGATTATTTTGCTACTTCAGCAGGTGGATGGGAAAAAGGAAAACTTGTTGTAATGATAAATGAGTATTCTGCATCAGCAAGCGAAATTGTTTCAGGTGCCGTACAAGACTGGGACAGAGGATTGATTGTTGGACGCAGATCGTTTGGAAAAGGATTGGTACAAAAGCCCTATTCACTGCCCGATGGTAGTGCTGTAAGACTTACTGTAGCAAGATATTATACACCGTCAGGACGTTGTATTCAAAAGTCTTATCAGGAAGGCGATGAAGAATACAGTGACGACATCAGCAACCGTTTTAAACATGGTGAACTCTATCATGCCGACAGTATTAAATTCAATGACTCTCTAAAGTACACTACCAATGCCAAACGTGTGGTATATGGTGGAGGAGGTATAATGCCAGATGTATTTGTGCCTTTAGATACCATGTTCAGTTCTAAATATTATTCTGATTTAATTCGTAAGGCAGCATTAAGTGAGTTTGCACTAACATACGCTGACAATAACCGAAGTAAATTAAAGTCGGCTTACACAACAGTAGAAAATTTTAAAAAGAGTTTTAATGTTGACGATAAAATGATGAATGATTTTATCGCTTATGCAGAAAAGAAAGAGGTGAAAAAAGACGAAGAAGGGTTAAAGCGTTCAGGAGCCATGATTAAAGCGCAGATAAAAGCACTCATTGCCCGCGATATTTTTAATTTCGGTGCCTACTTCTACATCATAAACGATAGTGACGATACTTTTAACAAAGCAGTAGAATCCATTAAGGATAATACCTTTAGTAAAATGAAAATTGCGATAAATTAAAGTAAAAGTATTTAAGACTTTTACGCTACATGCCCTGTTTTGAAAAACAGTTCAACAGACGAACCGTTGTTTGAAAAAATTATCTGATCGGCTAAATGTTTCATTAAAAAGACACCACGCCCTGTTGGTTTTTCAAGATTTTCAGGTGCAGTAGGATCCGGAAGATTATAATAGTCAAAGCCTTTTCCCTGATCGGTAATGGCAAAAGAGATAGTATCGTTTTCTACTTCGTAGCTGATTTTAACTTTCAGGTTTGGGTTGTATTTATTTCCATGCTGTATGGCATTGTTAACAGCCTCTGTTACGGCTACTAAAATGTTGCCATAAGCATCTTCATGAATGTTGTGTTCGCCTTTAAGATCGTCAACCAAACGCTCTATAATATGTATGCTTTCGGGTTTAGATTCTATCTGAATTGTCTGGATGTTTTTTGTTGTCATCTGTCTTAAAATTGAAGTCCTTGAAAATAGTTGTTTACCAAATTTTTGTAAAATGTATTGAGGCCCGGAGGCATTGTATTTAAAAGTTCTGTTTGTTTTTCTTTTAGTTTTTTATACTCTTCAAAAGCGGCAGGGTTACGTAAAAATTGCTCTTTTGCTTGCTCTGCCTTACGTGTCTGATCTTGCTCCCTTTCGCGCTGTGCATTTTCCGCTTCAAGCAGTCGGGTAAGTATTTCCTGCTGCCTTTTTAGTGTTTCTTGCGTTATTTTTTTGTTCACAATATCTCTTTCATTTTGCTCCATCTGATTGGCTAAATTACCGAGGTTGCCCATCGAGTTTTTACCATCTTTATTTTCCTGCTGGTTCAGCTGGTTTAATTCATTTCTGATTGCTTCCTGTTGTGCGGCCATTCTCGCTAATTCTTCGCTCATACCTTTGTCGCCCTTACCCCCGTTTTTTTGCATTCCTTCTAACTTTCCTTTCATTTTTTTCATTTGCTCAGAAAGCTGCTGTTGCATCATTTTTAATTTTTCTGCAGATGGTCCTGGTTTGCCTTTGCCCGGTTTCTTACATGAGCCATTGCCTTGTTTCTGCTGTTGCTGCTGCATTTGCATTTGTTGTAATGCTTCACTGAGCAGTAGTGCCAGATTGTTGGCTGATGTCATTATGTATTGTTGCGAGCTGCGAGCCACAGGAACCTGCCTGTCCTGCAAAAATGCAATAGATTTTTGAATATTTGACTGAATGTTGGAAATTTCGGTATTTACCGTTTGCTGAATCTGTATTACCCGCTTGCTTAGGGCAAATAACGAATCTTCTATAATCTTTAGGTCGTCTTGTAGTTTTTTCTGTCTTTGACCCATTTTTACATACTGCGGATTGTTGACATCTGTAGTCTTTAAAGACTGCATCAGGGCTTCCTGTTCAAAAGAAAAGCGAAGCAGGTTTTCTAATAAATACCTGAGTGAAGCCATATCCTCTTCCGACTGTTCCATTTCGCTTTGAGCCATCTGATTTTTCATCTTTTGCGACATGTTCTGCATCTTTTCCGAAGCATTTTTTTGCGATTTACCGGCATTTGATTTTTTGTTTTCATTCAATTGCTGTTCGCTGTTTTGCTGCTCCTGTTCAATGTCTTTTTGCTCCTGTTCTGTATTAGCCAACTCCTGCGGGAACTCCAACTCCTGGTTTTTCTTTTCTAATGCAGCAATATCTTTTTTGATGTCTTCAAACTGTTTGTTCAGATCCTTTTGTTGCTCTTTTAATTTTTCAACATCGGAATTTTTATCCATACTCTGCTCCGATAGTTTTTTCTGATCTTCTGCCAGCTTATCTAAATTTTCTAAAGTGGTTTTTAGCTTTTGCTCTACTTCTAATTGCTTAAACAGTTCCAACGTACGATCCATTTGTTTTTCAAGATCCTTATTGTTAAGCTTCATTTTATCCAATGCCTCTTGCACGCTTTGTTTGTCAAGTTGCGAAAGCATTTGCTCCAATTGCTTCATCAACTCTTTTAACTCAGGATTCTGTAAACGGTCAAACAATTCCTGTATTTGCTGCTGCTTTTCGGCTAACTGACTTTCATTGTTTTTGAACTCGTTCTGCTTAGCAAGATTTTGTTGTTGTTCAGTCTTAATCTTGTCTAACTTTTCGTCTAATTCTTTTTGTTGCTTTAGCAAATCTTCAATACGCTTGCGGTCTTCAAAGTCTGTCTTTTTCTTTTCGGTAAGCTTTCGTGCAGCATCTGTAATTTGTTTTTGAATTTTAGAAGCTTGTTTAAGGCTTTCCTGTAAGTCCTTTTTAATTTCATCATTACTTTTCTCTGTATTCTCTGCCAGTTCACGAAGTGTAGGAGCTTTAAAAATTAAAGATTGTGATTTAGCAGACTTAGGGCCATTGACACCATCATTGTCCCAAACTTCAAAATAATATTCAACTTCATCACCAGGTTCTACACCATGCAATGCACCATCCCAAAAATGATAAAAATCTGACTGAATATTATTCTTGTTGATTGTAAGAATTTCTGTGTTTAGTTTATCGCTATGTGCTGTAGAATCGTTTTTAAATTTAATAAAACGATAATGAAAAGCCAATTTTGAAAAACCATAATCATCTTTTACGGTTCCTTTAAAAAATATTCTTTGTAATGAGGATGAATCATTTTGTTGTTCTACTTGTATGGTTGGATACTGATCGGGAATAACGTTTATGGAATATTTTAATGTGTCTTTGTTGGTTATAAAATTATTGGCAGTGGCAATGGAATAATTAGCGTCTGTTAAGGTTCTTTTGCTGATGGTGAATAGATTGTTGTCGGATACTAATGGTGTGAGGCTGTCATTAAACCAAAATTTGAAAACAGACGTGTTAACGGTGTTAAATGTCCACTTTACAATTGTTCCTGAAGGTATTAATAGGTCACCGGTATTATTTAACGTTTCGTTTTTCTTTTGAAGATAAGGAGGGTAGTTTAATTCAATTTTAAAAGCAGAAATTAAGGGATTGGGGACAGACTTCAATTCATATTTTTCAGAATAAAAGCCATCAGCCATCAATTGAAAGGATGTATTTTTTATGATACGATGAAAGGTAAATGTAAAATGTTGTTTGTCTTCTTTATCGGCTTTAATCTGTCTTCCTTCGTATGTTACATACACTTGATCTGGAAGCTCTTGCCCATTTATTTTAAAGTTAAGTGTAAAGTCATTTTGTTCTATGACATTAAAATCTTTGTTTAGAAGAATAAACTCAAAAGGTGCAGGTTTTTTATAGGTCACATTATAATTGACCAGTCTGCTTGTACTTTCTTTAATAACATTTGGCGCTGCAAACAGCAGGATAATTAATGTGCCAGCCGGAATTAAAGCTAATGGCAAATATTTTCTATTCTTTTTTAAATCAATAGCACCGGTAAATGGTATGGGTTTCAGGCTTTGAATTTTCTGATCTATGCCGGCTTGAACCAATTCTTTGTTGCTGTTTTCGCTCAGCTCATTAAGTTGAAGTGTATTGAGTAGTTTATCTTTTATTTCAGCAAAGTGGTTTCCGATAATTGTTGCGGCTTGCTCATAAGAAAGTGTTTTGCCTAATTTCCATGTTTTGAAAAGTGGAATAATTATTAATTTGCTTATGACGGCAATAACTGTAAGCACATAAATATAAAAAAGTACAGTTCGGAGTGAAGAGCCCATCCAAGCAAAGTATTCTGCCAATGAAATGAAAAGAAAAAAACCTATAGTTATACCTGTGGCATAAATACTCCCTTTAATTACCTGATTGCGGTAATATTTACGTATAAACTCATCGAGTTTTTCAATCAGTAAACTGTAATTTCCTGTCATGTCCCTCTGTTCAACATATAACGCTGAAGAATGGTTTCAGGTTATGTGTGCCTTTAATTTTAATAAACATTTTACAGCCTAAAAGTAGTAAAAATGAATAGGCCGAATGCCATGCATTTACGAATATTGCATGAAGAGGCAAATAAGTAGATATTAAAAGAGAGTAAGATTTAAAGCAGTTTAAACGACTCCAGAAATTTAGTTGTGTAATTTCCTTTTCTGAAGTCTTCATTTTTCATCAACTGAATGTGAAATGGTATTGTTGTTTTTACACCTTCTATCACATATTCACTTAATGCGCGTTCCATAGTATTTATTGCTTCTTCTCTTGTTTGTGCAATGGTGATGAGTTTAGCAATCATGCTATCGTAGTTGGAAGGAATGGTGTAGCCTGCATAAACATGAGAGTCAACACGCACACCGTGTCCGCCAGGCACGTGGAGGTTGGTTATTCTACCTGGTGAAGGTCTGAAGTTATTGTAAGGGTCTTCGGCATTGATACGACATTCAATGGCATGCATTGTAGGGTAGTAATTTTTACCTGAAATGGGCTCGCCCGAGGCTATTTTTATTTGCTCTTTGATAAGGTCGTAGTTAATTACTTCTTCTGTTACAGGATGTTCAACCTGAATACGGGTATTCATTTCCATGAAATAGAAATTGCGGTGTTTATCCACTAAAAATTCCACAGTACCAACACCTTCATATTTGACTGCTAATGCAGCTTTAATTGCAGCTTCACCCATTTTTTCACGTAATTCTTTTGTCATGAAAGGCGAGGGTGTTTCCTCAACAAGTTTTTGATGTCTTCTTTGTACAGAACAATCACGCTCAGAGAGGTGACATGCTTTTCCATATTGATCGCCTGCAATCTGTATTTCTATATGACGCGGTTCCTCAATGTATTTCTCAAGATACATGCCATCATTTCCAAAGGCTGCACCAGCTTCCTGACGTGCACTATTCCATGCTGCTTCAAACTCTTCGTCTTTCCATACTATCCGCATTCCTCTTCCACCACCACCGGCAGTAGCTTTCAGAATGACAGGATATTTTATTTCAGCAGCAATTTTTAAACCTTCTTCTACACTGGTAAGCAACCCTTCTGAGCCGGGTATAGTTGGTACACCTGCCTTTTTCATGGTGTCTTTTGCATTGCTTTTATCACCCATACCATCTATCTGTTCAGGGGTAGCACCTATGAATTTTATTTTATTCTTGGCACAAATAGCACTGAACTTTGAATTCTCTGACAAAAATCCATATCCCGGATGGATGGCATCAGAATTGGTAATTTCTGCTGCTGCAATAATATTAGGAATATTAAGATATGAATCTTTGCTGGGCGGTGGACCTATACAAACGGCTTCATCGGCAAAACGAACATGCAGACTTTCACGGTCGGCAGTAGAATAAACGGCCACCGTTCTTATATCCATTTCTTTGCAGGTGCGGATGATGCGTAATGCAATTTCACCTCTGTTTGCAATTAATATTTTTTTAAACATAATTAGTTCGGTAATGATGAAATTAAAAAAGTCACAAAGTGCTTAATGATTCTAAGAAAATGCTAATTGAATTAATCAGGATGGGTCAATTAAAAATAATGGTTGATCGTATTCTATAGGAGAAGAATGCTCTACCAGAACTTTTACAATTTTACCTTTAATGTCACTTTCTATTTCATTAAACAGTTTCATTGCTTCAATAATACAAATAACCTGTCCTTCTTTTACTTCATCACCAACATTTACAAAATTTGGTTTGTCCGGTGATGGAGTTCTATAAAAAGTACCAATCATTGGTGACTTTATAGTTTTGTATTTTGAATCATCTCCTTCAGGTTTCGCTGCTGGAGCCGCTGCAGTTGCTGGAGCCGCAACTATTTGTTGGGGTTGAGCTGGTGCCGGCATTTGCATGACAGGCTGTACGGCAGGAGCTACATGCACAATTTGTTCTTTAGTTGGGTTTTTAATAGTAATTTTAAAATCCTTTTGTTCAAGGTGCACTTCACTCACTCCGGCTTTGGCAACAAAGCGAATAAGTTCTTCAATTTCTTTTTTGTTCATATACTGTCGTTTTTTACAAGTCCTTTCATGATAATGAATCAATTATAGCAAAACAGCTTTAAGTGGTCACTTCAAAAGACAGCATCAAAAGTAGAAACTTTTTACAAATATGATGAAATGGGCAAAAAAGAAAAAAGGGCAGCCTTTTGGCTACCCTCGCTTTATTTGGTTTCAGCGTTGCCGGTTTACTCTATAACCAGCTTATTTCTTTGACCATTGAGTTCAATCATATATACTCCTTTCGCAAATTGAGCTAAGTTAATCTGAACGGATTGACTGCCACTTAAGCTTTGGAAATTCTGAGCCATAACAGTACGACCACTCAAATCAATAACCTTAATTGTTTTTTGCATACCTTCTTTATCTGACCAGAATTCAATATTTACTATATCAGACGCAGGATTTGGATACATGTTGAAACCAGTTGTAGTTAACTCTTCTGATTCGCGACAATTGGTTGTTGCATTAAAAGTTTTAGTGGCAGAACCACAGCCATTACTGGCAGTAAGTGCAATCACTCCATTACCGGTACCCCAATCAAGTGTAAGGTTGTTTGAATTACCACCACCAGCAACATACGTTGCAACAGGTGCAGATGGATAGCTCCAGTTCAAAGTATAAGAACCTGTTGTGTTGCTGACATCTGCCGTAAGTTCAATTCCCTGAGTGTTTGCACACCAACTGGAAGGTAAAGCAGAAATTTCTGTTGGTGGATTTGGTGCTCCTTTTACAGCTACGCAACGTGGCGAACTTGCGCCACAGGTATTGCTTGCAACAACACAAACTTGTCCGGTTGTTAATGTCGAAAATTGAATGTTTACAGAGTTGTTTCCTTGTCCGATTACATTGGCACCTGCCGGTGCTGTCCAATTGTAACTGGTACCTGATTGTATTGGTGCACTATAAGCAACGGATTGATTACAAATTCCGTTTGTGATTCCAGTAATTGTTGGAGGAACCATTGGTAATCCCGGAGCAACAGTTTTACATTTTAATGGAGATGTTACTCCACATATACTTGTAACACTTACACAAACATCTCCAACACTATTGTATCCATTGCCAAAGGCAACATTTATAGCGTTATTGTTTGATGATCCGGAGGCACCATTTGGTAATGTCCAGTTATATACTGCAGCACCCGGTAATGCAGTTACTGAATAAGTCTGATTTGTGTTCGGACATGCAGTGAAATTACCTGATAGATTATTTGGTAAACCGGCAGATTTACTAAGACTGATACATTTTACCGGGGTGGTATAGCAGGTTGTTTGAGCAGCCACACAAACGGTTCCGCTATTCCATGTTGGGCCAAAGTCTATAGTTACATTGGTGCCATTTCCTGAAACAGCAGCATCACCTGTAATACTCCATTGGTATTGAGATGCGCCATCAATGGGGGTAATATTATAGGCTACATTATTCGTGTTTTCACATACCGTACCGGGGCCAATAATTGTTTTAGGTACAGAGATTACACCACGTGTCTGTTGTATTTTACGAATGGTACTTCCACAGGCATTTGCTGCTTGTACACCTACTTTATAGAAAGAAGTAATAGGGTTTCCAAAAGTTACCTGTACATTAGGAGTATTCGTAATGAAGGGTGATACATTAAGTGGGTTTCCATTGAAATAGCTTCCTAATGGAGCATCCCAAACATATTGTGTTGTATTACCTACTGCATTAATTGAAAGGTTTGCTGTGGTTCCGGCACAGATATTTTGCGGCATTCCAGTCATAGGAACGGTAACCGCTGCTGATGGAACACCAACAGTAATTGCTAATGATAAATCAGCACAAGGTGTTGCACCGCAAACATCTTCTGCACGTACATAATAAGCTGTACTGGATGATGGATTTACTGTAATTGACGGCCCTGTACCAACGGGTGTCAAACCGCAGCTTGTTTTATACCATTTCCAGTCAGCAGTAGAACCTAATGTGCCGCCTACTGCAGAAAGTGTTGTTGAACCACCAATACAAAGTTCATTTCCGTTTTGAGAAGAAACAGACATTGCTGCAGTTGATGGCGTATTTACTAAAACAATATTCTGTTGTTCGGCATTGGTTATACACATGTGAGCATCTTGAACCAATACATCATAGTTACCGGCAGTAAGATTTAGATTAGCATTGTTGTTTACAAAAGTGTTTCCATTATCATAACTGTACATGTAGGGTGTTGTTCCACCAATTGCATTCATAGTAATACTACCAAATGTTGATGGACATTGTTGATCAGTATATGTTTTTGTAAATTGCAGCAAGTCAGGTTCAGTAATTGTTGTTGTTACTGTATTCTGACAAGCATTGGCATCACTAACATACACTGTATAAGTACCGGTTGGAAGATTATCAAATATTCCATCCACATTAAAGTTTATAAAGTCAATTGTATAGGCATAAGGACCGGTACCATTAGCTTGTGTTTGTTGTAATAGATCCATTGCTTTCGCCAAAACAATTAACATTAATTTGTGACGATACACTTATTGTTGGATTTGGATTGACATCAACCTGAACAGAAGTTGTTGCAGTACACAAATATTGATTGGTTACAACCACAGTGTAGATGCCATTATAAGCAGCAGTTGCACCAAATATATTTGGGTTTTGCTGAGAGCTGAAAGGTAAGTTGTTGGGGTCATACCACTGGTAAGTGTTACCACTACCTTGACCACCGGCTAAGTTGTCAGCAACAAAGTTAATATCATTACCATCACAGATAGGAGCATTGCTGCTTGCCATCGCCATAGGCCCCGGTATTGCATTAACACTTACTGTTGTGTTTGCTGTACAACCATTTGCTGTTGCGGCAAGATTATAAGTTGTAGTTCCGGTTATGGTTGCAGTTGGATTTTCATCTGTTGAATTAAATCCGTTTGGTGTAGATGTCCAGGTATAAGTGATTCCAGAATTAGTTACAATAGTTACTGTCCAAGAAACTAATGTTCCTAGATCACCACCTGCTCTGTCAGACATGTTTAGTACCCAGTTGCCTCCGGCATTCATTGGGAATGTCATTCCACTCCAATTTGTATTTATTGTACCATTTGTATTTGAAGGAGCATAAGTTCCGGTAGGAATCGTTGTTGGACCAGAGTTTGATTCAGGGAGAACAGTACCTGCACTTACATTAAACTCATAATATCCGCTTAAATTTTGACTGTTACCATTACTTGAAGCAGGCACACCCGGACGGTCAAATACTGTAATAACTCCTGAAGGTGAAGTAACTTTTGCAATAACATCACCTACCCATGTATGGTTAACATTTATTCCTATAGTCAGCTGGGTAGCAGAAGCAATAGTTTGTGCAGGAATTGTAATAGTTGAATTTACTCCGCTTACATTATTATCCGGTATGCTTACGTTTGGTGAAGCAGAATAAGAAACAGGTAATCCCTGATTGGCATTTAATGTTACAGATGAACCTTCACATACAGTTGCATTTGAAACCGTAGGAGTACCTGTTGGTGCCTGATCGACTGCAACAGTTGTAGAAGATGTTGAAGAACATCCACCTAGAGTTACAGTTACAGTATAAGTACCACTCATCGCTAAAGTTGCATTGCTTCGTGTCGGGTTTTGTGAGGAACTTGTATATCCTGCAGGCCCACTCCAAGCATAAGTTGCACCTGAGGGACTTGCAGAAAGATTAAGTGTTGTTGCAGTACATAGCGGGGAATTGCTTGAAGCAGATGCAACCGGAGGATTGATTACACTAACAGTTACATTTGATGTATTAGTACAGCCGGCAGAACTGGTAACAACAACAATATAGTTACCATCATTAACTGCTTGAGCATTTGAAATTGAAGGGTTACGAATTGTACTCGTGAAACCATCAGGACCGCTCCATACATAGCTGGCACCAGATACTGATGGAGTTGATAAGTTAATTGAGAGTCCGGCACAAACAGGCGAATTGCTGCTGGCATTTGCATTAGGCAAAGCATTTACCACAACATTGGTGGTTGCAGTTGCAGAACATCCGGCTATTGGATCTGTAGCAGTTACAGTATATGTACCGGCATTGGCAACAGCAGCACCGGCTACGGTTGGGTCTTGTAAGGTGCTACTGAATCCTGAAGGACCCGACCATTGAAATGTAACACCTGTTGCTACAGCATGAAGTTGTATAGTTTGACCTTCACATACTGCACCATCATTACTTGCAGTTACTGAAGGCGCAGCATTAACGGTAATAGCTACAGTATTGTTGGTTGTGATTGAAGATGAGCATAAACCTCCGGGAGCACCCGAACTTAAATTGGTAACAGTAATTACCGATGAACCACTTGAAGTTAAACCTGTGGCAGTAAAAATTCCACTACCGGCAGTAGTTACTGTCATTGTACTTGTTAAACCAGTTGCAGAAGGTAAACTGCGGTTATAGGTTACAGTATATAATCCAACAGGTAAATCTGTAACTGACCCTGTTAAACTAATATCAGAAGTACCGGGTGTAGGACAAATGGGAGTAACCGCAGAAATTGCAGTAATATTATAAGCAGGACAAATCCATGAAACAATTACCTGACCTCTGTATCCATCACCACCTGTACGGCTTCCCCATTGGCTACTACTGTTTCTGCCACCGGCACCACCACCTGACAACGCAGATGCATCAGCACCATCTCCATTACTTGATCTTCCGTTAGCACCATTTCCGCCTCCACCGGCTCCACCGGTACCACCAGTCATGCCAGAAGCATTACCACCATTTCCGGTAGTACCTGCTCCACCACCACCGCCACCGGAATTGCCTCCGGATGCAGCTGCACCATTTCCACCATTGCGTGTTCCAAATGAACCGGTACCTGCTGCGCCATTAGCTGGTGAATTACTTCCATGTTTACCACCATTACCACCGCTTACAGTTACAAGACCTCCAAAGGATGAGGCACCACCATTGTTTCCATCGGCACCATTAACCCCTGTACCTCCTGCACCAACTGTGATGGTTACTGTACTGCCGGGAATTACAGTAACAGATGTGTTTTTTAAATAGGCACCACCACCACCGCCACCACCGGCACGATTTGGAGGGTAAAAAGCCTGATGCTACACCACCACCGGCACCACCACCGCCCCAGGCTTCAACCTGTACAGTAGTGACTCCTGCGGGAACAGTAAATGTTCCTGATGATGTGAATGTTTGTGTTTGTGCAATTGCTCCTTTAAAAAAGAACATAGCGATAAAAACGAATACCACTTTTAATGCACTAAATAGTTTTTGCGGGATAATTTGTTTTTCCATTTTTAGTGATTTATGTTATTAATTAAAATTTAACCCAAGCAAGTTAAGATTGCCCGGTCCATAAAGAGATGGCTATTTGGTAAAAGAAGGATTTTATTGGGTGAAAATTCAAAAAATGGATATTGGCTTTCGTAATTGATACTAAAAACTACTCAGATATACTCAATTTTAAGCATTTGTGATATTGTTAGGCTTATTCCAAATAGCTAATTGAATTAGCAGAATTGCTATTTTTGACTAAAAAAAGATTTATATGAGACGATATTTTTTGCTTTTGCTGATTTGTTGTAAAAGTAATTTCAGCAATGCACAAGACCTTAAAAGTATAACTCAACGTACTCCAGTCAAATCGTGGTATGCTATGAATTCCGGAGAGTTTATTTTTTCTGCAGGCGAATTAAAGATTTCTGATAAGGCAGTTTATGATCCTTTTGGTAGTATAAATACTATTACAGAACCAGATAATATAATTCGTTTTAGCGCCTTTTTCCACACCAGTCAGGAATTGCACTATAATTTTTCAAATGTGTTTGGGTTTTATACAGGACTTGCTATTAGAAATGTTGGATTTATCAATACCATGAAAGTGGGTGGCGAGAAATTGACTTTAAAACAACGCTCTTATTCTTTGGGTATTCCTGTGGCAGTTAAGATAGGTAATATGCAAACCTATTTTCTGACAGCAGGTATCGAACCTGAAATTATGTTTGCCTATAAAAGGAAGATATTTTTCGATGGTGACAAGTCTAAAAAATCACAATGGTTTAGCAACGATGTTAATGTTTTTAATCCTTCATTGTTTGCACAAATTAATTTTAAAGGCGGCTTTTATATAAAAGCAAAATATTATCTCAACGATTTTTTGACAAGTAACCAAGAGAGTTTTAATCTACCCGATAAACCTGTTTCTGTAAGTTATAAAGTGGACTCAAGCAAACTTTTTTATGTTTCAATTGGTACAAGCATCAAGAACAGAAAAATTAAAATGAAAAAACCAATTCAAACTTCAGTAGCTATTTGATACTTGTTACATTTCTCAAATTTTAATAAGTTACTTCTTTGCTTAAAAAACTTTTATTAAAAAAGTAAAAGAGAAGTCTTGATTTTGTTCAAGACAAATGATGCCCTCTTTTTCTAAAATCTCACCAGAAGTATTTACACTATCAGCAATTCCATGCCATGGTTCTATACAAACAAAATCTGCATTTTTTGCCGCCCATATTCCAAGATATGGAAAATTGTGGGATTCAATTTGTAGTCCGTGCCTTGACTTGTTACTCTTAATCTGAATCTGATTGGAGCGTAAATTTTTAAAAACCAATGCATCTTTTTCAAACAAGGGTTTAGATAGCGGAATTAAATTGGAATCATTAAAAAAAGGTAATTCGTTTTTTAGCAGTCCATTTTCGAGAAGCCAATTGCCGCAATTTTCTTTTTCGTTAAACTCTAAATAGTAATCGGTATAATTTTCATCTGTGCAAAGAGGTATATTAAATGCAGGATGTGCGCCAATGGAAAAAGGCATGACATGACTATTGTTGTTCTTGATATGATAGGTTAGTGCCAGTGTATCATTATTTAATTTATATTGAAGTTGTAAAGTAAATTTAAATGGATATTGTTTAAGTGTTTCGGCATTTTCTGTCAGTTCGAATGTGGCAGCATGAAAATCGTTCTTTATTAAACGAAAAGGCATATTACGTGCAAATCCATGGCGTTCCATTTGATAGGTTTTCCCCTGCCATTTATATTCGTTATATTTTAACTGACCCACAATGGGAAATAATATTGGTGAATGTTTTGCCCATTGTGCTTTAGCTTGCCATATATACTCAATCGAGTTGTTCAGATTTCTTAAACTGCAGAGCTCTGCACCATGTTCTTTAATATCAACTGTTAAAGTTTGATTTTGTAAAGTTATCATATCATAAAAGTGAAATTTAATTCAATTAATGCCTCAATGATAATAAAATATTAATTTTAGCGGCAATTCTGTTATATCCAGAACATTTTCAATATTATACGTATAAGACTAAAGTCTTCAATCTGCCGCAAAATAATGATTAAATCATTTTTATGTTGTGTTTTTATGTTGTCATTACAATTGGCACAAGCACAACATTGTCAGATAAAAGGAAAAGTTTTAGAGAAGAAAAGTCTATCGTCACTCGATTCTGTAAGGATTGAAATTTATGAAGGCAGTTTGATGTATAAAATAATTTATACCGATCCGTCAGGCAGGTTCGACACAAGGATGTTTCAGGTAATCAGCAATGTTAGTTTCAGGATCTGGAGGCAAGGATATGAAAGAAGAAATATCCGATTCAACAAACTCAAAGGCAATAATGTAATTTTTATGGATATTTCATTGCGAAAAATAACGCCTGAAGAAGAAGCTAAAAACCAACGCAAGGAAGAGAAAAAAGTCAAGACCAAGACAAAAAGAAAAAAATATGCCAAGCCCGGAAAGCGAATATTTTTACCATTCTAAATTTTTTTTAAAAAGCATAATTTATTTACAATTTTAAGTATTTTAGCCAATAGATTTCAGTCAGGTATTTTTTTGATTATAAGTATTTAATCCGAGTTAATTTTTTATGGGTGTTTTTTTATTAGTTACGTCCAAGGAGCTAATGATGTTTAGCTTTGCCACATTCTTATTAGCTTTTGTTTTTTTGTTTTTTATTTTCTATCGTTCAAAACGTGAAGCGGCAATTCAGATAGAAAAAAGTCGCTTGCAGTTACAGGTTGCACAAGTTGAAATGAAAGCACTACGTGCACAAGTAAACCCGCATTTTATGTTCAATGCCTTAAACAGTATTTACATTTTAATTGCTGACAAGGAAATGCAAAAAGCAGGTAACTATGTTTTGAAACTAGGTACATTAATCCGTAAAATTCTTGAAAACTCAAACTACCAGAATATTTCCCTGAAAGATGATAGTGAAGTTATTGATCTTTATATTCAGGTGGAATGTATGAAGCTAAATTATAGTTTTAAGTATCAGTTGACAATTAATGAAAGCATAGATAGTGAAGCTGTCATGGTTCCGCCAATGATAATTCAACCTATTGTGGAAAATGCAATTTGGCATGGTTTAAAAAACAGAAAAGACGGAGGACTTCTTACAATCTTTGTGGACAGTAAAGAGGATGAGTTAATCTTTGAAATAAGAGATAATGGTTGCAAAGCAGATGCTCAAATGTCGGAAGACGAAAAACTGCGTAATGCGAAAAGAAAATCCATGGGGATGCAAATAACAAGAGAGCGTTTAGACATTATCAATCAAACAAACAATGCTAATGCCAGAATAGTGGAAAAAGAAATTATCGGTGATGACGGAAGTTACCAGGGAAAGATTGTTCAGCTTTATCTTCCTCTTTTGGATTGACGTACTTACTTTTTAATTTCTAAGTTCAAAATTCTGACCGAGATAAACTTTTCGTACCTGCTCATCATTAGCCAGGTCTTCGGCAGTCCCTGCTTTTAAAATTTTACCTTCATACAACAAATATGCACGGTCTGTAATAGTAAGTGTTTCGTGAACATTGTGATCAGTAATTAAAATGCCAATATTTTTTTCTTTGAGTTTTGCTACGATAGATTGTATGTCTTCAACAGCAATGGGGTCAACACCGGCAAAAGGCTCATCGAGAAGTATAAATTTGGGACTTACAGCCAATGCACGTGCTATCTCTGTTCGCCTGCGTTCGCCACCTGAAAGTAAATCGCCTCGGCTTTTTCTTATTTTCTGTAATCCAAATTCAGTGAGCAGTTCTTCTGTCTTGGCATCCTGTTCTTCTTTAGAAAGCTTTGTCATCTCCAAAACAGCTTTAATATTATCTTCAACACTTAATTTGCGAAAAACAGATGCCTCCTGCGCCAGGTAGCCAATTCCTGACTGTGCCCTTTTATACATTGGCAAATCTGTTATATCCTGCTCATCAAGAAAAATTTTACCACTATTGGGTTTTATCAATCCTACAGTCATATAAAATGTTGTTGTTTTACCGGCACCATTTGGGCCAAGCAAACCAACTATTTCACCCTGTGCTACCTGAATAGACACATTGTTAACAACAGTACGTTTTTTATAAATTTTTACTAAGCTTTCTGAGCGTAACAGCATTTTTGTTTATTCAATATGGTGCAAAGATAACAGCTATCAGAATGTCAATTGCAAACTTCCTCTGATTCCGAACTTTGAAATGTCAGGATTGTCTAAGTAGCTGAGACGATAAATAAAATCAACACGAATTATTTTTAAAATATTTTCTACTCCAAATCCAGCCTCAAGATAGGGCTTTTTAGATAGCGTATTGTAAGTTGGGTCAACCATCAAATCATGATTTTTTTGTGACATACTTCCATATACCCCACGAAGACTTGCCACTTCGCGCCACTTTAATTTTTTAAGTAATGGAATTTTATCCAAAAAGAAACCTTCGAAGTGATGTGTTGCATAAAATGCAAAATATTGATCGCTGACAAATTCATAATAATTCATCAGGTTGAAAGAAAGATAATCATAAAAGTAGGATTCATTGCCGCGATGCACTTCCAGTAATGGATATGGTAACTTACCCCAAACTTTTCCGGCTTCTAAAACATAGTATAAATATCCGATTGGTGCAGTGTATAAGTAGTCATCTACTTTAACAATCAATTTCTGATAGTCAAAGTCACTTCGCAAAACACCTTTTAATCCTTGTGTATATACAGCCTGCAGCACCGGATATTTACTTCCCAAACTAACTCTGCCATGCTTGCTTTCAACAAATTTTTCGCGATAAGCAAAACGGAAATATGCAGAAATATCAGAAGTGTTTATTTTATTTCTGATGTTGCTTTCATTATTGTTGGTGTAGTAGCGATAATCTAATTTTCCTAAAGGGATAAACTCATTATGTTCAAATGTGATACGTCCACTCACACCGGAAAGCCATTCTTTTTCAAAATAAATTTTTTCGCTTTCTGTATAAGTTAATTTATTTGAAGCAGACCTTCTGAAGAGTGAAGCCAGAATATTGTCATCCTGAAAAGCATTGTCGCTTTGTCCGAGTTGCATCACATCATGTCTGTATTTAAAACCAACACCCATGCGGGGTTTTGTTGTAAACAAATAGCGTGTACCAAAACTGTAGTTGAACTGTTCGTTTTTTGTACCATAAGCCACAAAACCTTCAAGTCTTAGATGTTTATTAAAATCCTGATTGGTTTTTCCGCCAAGTCGAAAACGATACCCTTCAATTTCATTAAAGCTAAATACAGTAAAGTATGGACCCAAGTCAACTTTGCCTAATGTTTTGTATCCGGTAACAAAAAGTGTAATTACATCAACGTATGTTTTGTAGGCAGGCAACGATTTAATGGTGTCAACCATAGTGTAAATTTTCTTTTCACGTTCGTTTAGTGAATCATGTCTTGCATTATCCCAAAAACTATTGTCTTTGTATAAGGCACTATCAAGAACGACTATATCTTGCGAACCTTTCATAATCTCCGGTGGAATAGGTTTGTTCAAGTCAAAGTTTTTATAAGAGGTTGACTTACGACCGATAAGGCCAAGACCTTTATCGCGAGCAGTAAATTCTATCACCAACAAGTCTTTTGAAAGCATCCACATTGTGCTGTCCACAAATTCATATTCTTTAACAACGGCACAGTCTTCAACAAAGTTGATATTCGCTTTATTGGAGATGCGCATGTTTACCTTTTTAACTGCCCATGAAGTGTCAGTAATAATGATCTCTCCTGTAAAGGTTAGGTCTTCGGGTCTGCGTGGTTTAAATTTTAACTTGTAGCAATGATTGTTGCCCATGTACAAACTGTCAAGCAGATAATATTTGTAATAAATTAATCCAAGACTCGATATTGGGCTGACAAATTTTTTACCAAACACATCCATAAAGTTATCGTAGATGTTTATGTTTTGATACATATCGCCAAGAAACTGTGTTACAGTTTCGTTTTCAACACCGGA
The DNA here is from genome assembly GCA_037045145.1 of Bacteroidia bacterium. Classification (NCBI taxonomy): domain Bacteria; kingdom Pseudomonadati; phylum Bacteroidota; class Bacteroidia; species Bacteroidia bacterium. The sequence goes on along the minus strand of JBAOIA010000012.1, from coordinate 1,005,532 downwards.
AACCTTACTTGCTTTAATGATTTCGCGTTTGTCTTTAGGATTGTTTGAAAGATAACGATCACTTAATGATTCAGTAATGAAAATTGGCAGAAATGGTTTCTCATTGGTGGTTGTACTGTCAATATTATCAAAAATAAATGCAAAGGGTTTAAAAATTTTACGGTTTTTAAATTTATCGGTAATGTTGGTTAAATCAAACTCTAACTTATTGTAGGTTTCGAAAGAGTAGCTGTTTAGTTTTTCAAAATTATTTTTATCGCGATTGGCAATAACTTTTTTTATGATGATGTTAGCCGGGTTTTCTCCTGCATGAATCACAGCTTCTTTAAGTTCAATTTTGCTGGCCTTTAAAAGAAAGTTTATGGTTTGTGTTTGACCTTTTCGAACCGGTAGCGATACAGGAATATATCCCAGAAACTGTGCAGAAATGCTGTCACTTGGTGTATCTGATTCTAAAGTATAGATGCCATCAATATTAGTGTTGACACCGATGGTTGATTTTTTAAAAACCACACTGGCAAAAGGTATAGGCTCACCGGTGAGTGCATCAGTAACTTTACCTGAAATTCTGGTTAGTTGTGCAAACGAAGAGCTTTGAAAAAGAAAGAATAAAGCAATACCTGCAAGCGATTGGAAAATTATTTTCACAAAATGATTTATGTAGAATTTTTTACCTTGCTAAGAACGGAAAAAAGTTCGATTCCTTGCCTAACACTGGTTTAGTTTTGTTTTTATCGGGCAATTCTTCATTAAGTTTTTTAAGTTTGCACAATAGAATAATCAACAAAGCAGTGAAAGATAAATTATCATTACTCGAACAGAAAAAGAAGGAAGCATTTGCTGGTGGCGGTGCCAAGCGCATAGACGATCAACATAAGAAAGGGAAATTAACAGCAAGAGAGCGGATACATTTTTTACTTGATGAAGGCAGTTTTGAAGAAATAGGCATGTTGGTAACCCACCGTGCTACAGACTTTGGCTTGGCTAAAGAGAAATATCTTGGTGATGGTGTTGTAACCGGCTATGGAACTATTCATGGTAGGTTAGTTTATGTTTTTTCGCAAGACTTTACGGTGTTTGGTGGCTCACTGAGTGAAACACATGCAGAAAAAATTTGCCGTATAATGGATTTAGCAATGCAGAATGGTGCTCCGGTAATCGGCTTAAATGATAGTGGAGGTGCACGTATTCAGGAAGGAGTTGTTTCATTAGGTGGCTATGCTGATATTTTTTATCGTAATACGTTGGCATCAGGAGTTATTCCTCAATTGAGTGCCATAATGGGTCCATGTGCCGGTGGTGCTGTTTATTCACCTGCAATAACAGATTTTATTATGATGGTGCAAAACACGTCATACATGTTTGTAACAGGCCCTAATGTAGTAAAAACCGTGACCCATGAAGAAGTAAGTGCAGAAGAGTTAGGAGGTGCATCAACCCATTCAACCAAGTCAGGTGTGACACATTTTTCATGCGCCAATGAGATGGAATGTATTCAGTACCTTAAAACTTTGCTGAGTTATATACCGTCTAATTGTGAGGAGATGCCGCCATCAGTTGCTTATACCGAAGCTAATGAAATGCGTGAAGGATTAAATATGATTGTTCCGGAAAATCCAAATCAGCCATACGATATACGCGAAGTAGTAGAACAAGTGGCAGACGAAAATTCTTTTTTTGAAGTACATAAAGATTTTGCTGAAAATATTGTTGTTGGCTTTGCAAGGTTAGCCGGTCGAAGCATTGGCGTAGTTGCCAACCAACCAATGTTTCTGGCAGGTGTTTTAGATAATCACTCATCTATTAAGGCAGCAAGGTTTGTTCGATTTTGCGACTGCTTTAATATTCCTTTGTTGGTATTTGAAGATGTTCCCGGATTTTTGCCCGGCACCGATCAGGAGTGGAATGCTATCATTACTAATGGAGCCAAATTATTGTTCGCATTTAGTGAGGCAACAGTACCAAGAATAACCGTCATTACACGTAAAGCCTATGGTGGAGCCTATGATGTGATGAACTCCAAACATATTGGTGCCGACATGAACTATGCATGGCCATCTGCAGAGATTGCAGTAATGGGTGCAAAAGGTGCAGCTGAAATAATTTTCAAAAAAGAAATTAGTAAGGCAGATAATCCTGCTGAAAAACTGAAAGAAAAAGAACAGGAGTATATTGAACTTTTTGCCAATCCCTATAAAGCAGCAGAACGTGGTTATATTGATGAAGTCATTGACCCATCTCAGACAAGAGAGAAACTGATTAAGGCATTTAAAATGCTTGAAAACAAAGCAGCCAAGTTGCCTAAGAAGAAACACGGGAATATTCCATTGTAGAAAAGCATATATTTTTTAATAACAATATTGTTTTAAATAAAGAAGCCCTCTTTTTAGAGGGCTTCTTTATTGATTGACTAAAAATTAAGGTTAATGTTTAATTGTCACTTTCATTATTGATGATTTTCCATTAACTGTCAGTTTAAGAAGATACAAGCCTTCTGAAAGCTGATTGGCATTAAGATTTGTTTTTTGTAAGCCAGCCTGCATCATGACTTCGGGCATTAATGTGATACTTCGTCCGGCTGCATCAAACAATTCAAGTCCTACTAATGAATTTTGTCCTAATGTAAACTGTACTGTTGCAACATCACTGACAGGATTTGGATAAACACTGTTTAAGTTAACAATACTTTGTTCGTTAACTCCTGTGGGATTAACCATTGTAACAACAGCAATATTGGTAGTTACCGGACTGTTGAAGTCGAAATAAATTTTTGAGAAATCGGCAATTTGTGTTCCTGCGGCAAGTCCGTTAACGGCATTGATTTTATATGACACAAAACCATGACTCATCGGTTCATTGCTACTTGCATCAGGAAGCATAATGTTCTGAAAATTATAAATAACATTCATACCATTGCGGCTAACAGAAACATTGTGGCTTGCACCGGTCAACTGATAAGAACCTGCAACCAAATCAGTAGAGAGATTATCAACCACCACCACATTCACTGCAGGTGCTGTTCCTAAATTCTGGAAGTTAATGGTGTATTCAATTTCCTGATTGGTATTTACAGAAGATATTATTTGCTGAACAGGATTGTTGTTGTTGGTTTGTACCGATAACTTGTTGTTTGGATCCCATGAACCTGTAACAATCTGATGAACCGTATCGGTATTGTTTGTTAAATCAATATCAGTACCTAATGTAGGATATGCACTGCAGAATTCAAATGTGGGATCTCCAATCTGATAAGATGTTGATGCACTGAAGTCAGCTTGAATATAAATGCATTGTCCTGTTGCAATTGTTGGAAGATTCCATGTAATGACATGTGCCGTTGAGTTTACCGTTGCAGGCACAGGACTACCAAAAGTGTAAGTTAAGCCCGGATCGTAATTCATGGTAACCGTAGCACCTGTCGGGTTGATACCAATGTTGCAAACCTGAATATCGTACCATGCAGGGAACCCCGGTGTAATGGTTGTGTGAGGTAATAAAGTAACTGCAATATTTGTTGAACCTGCAGGTAAATTAATTCCATAATCACCACCTTGATTAATAGTACCAACGCCTACGACATTTACGCTGTTACTACTTGCTGTTGTTAATGGATAAGATGCATAAATTCCTGTTGGCGTATAAGAAACTGTATAAGTTCCAACCGGTACATAGCGTTCATATTTTCCTGTTAAATCAGTGTAGGCAGTAAGTGATCCAACTTGTACAGGTTGATAAGGTATGCCTGCCTCACCGGCATCTTTAATTCCATTATTGTTACTGTCTGCAAAGACATAACCTTCAATTGTAGAACTGTTGAGTGAAACACCAAAGTTAAATCCGCATATAGTATCACCTGCTGCAATTGTTACCTGATAAGAACCACAACCTCCTGAATCAAGTGGTAAGGTAAGGCTGTATGGTTGTTGAACACAGTAAACAATGTTATAGGTTCCCGGAGGAACATTTAAACTATAGTTTCCATTTGAATCAGGCATAGCAGTATATTGCATTCCGGAACCCCAAATCATTACAGGCGTGTTACCAAAACCTGGTTCATTATCATTAAAACCATTTGCGTTTATATCCTGAAAAACATTACCACAAATAACAGTATTGCCTGATTGTGGAACTATTACAATAGAGTCGCAATATTGTGAGCAAATTGCTCCTGTTCCATCGTATAATGTAAGACATGGATAATAAGTTCCTGCTTGAGCATAAGTATGTGTAGGTGAAGTTAAAGCAGATGTGGTGCCATCGCCAAAATTCCACAACAAGGATGAAAAACTTTGTGAGTTATTACCGAAGGCAACTACATTGCCCATGATGCTTGTAATAAACGAAGCGCTGCATCCGCTGCCGCCTACCTGATAGCAGGCTGTGTAGCTGCAGCCATTGGCATCTGTAATGACACAACAATACATACCCGGGTTGGGAACATAAATACCAATTAAAGTTTGACCATTTGTCCAATTATAGCTATACGGAGGAGTACCTCCTGAAGCAACAGCAAATAGATTTTGCTGTAATGAATCATAAACAAGTGTTGCTGTAAGTGTACATGGATTTAGATTGATTACCTGACAAGTTGAATCACTGCACCCTGTTGATGTGGTGATGAAATAACATACAGTTATAGGTCCTGAAGTATTGTACTGATGTGTTACCTGAGTTCCTGTTCCTGAAGTGCCATCACCAAATATCCAGGTAGTATTAGTGATAGTGCCGTTAACAAAACTTGAGTCATAAAATGTCACTACGCCATTTGGGTTGACACTGTAAACAAACCCTGCACTGCAGTTTTGTGCCATACTACTTAATCCGGAGAGCATGACGGCAAGCATGATAAGAATGCTTTTTCCTTTTTTGTTAAATTGTTTCATGATGTTTGAATTTTGGGTCAAAGAAAACATAAAGGCTTTTTACAGCCAAACAGATTTCCTTATTTTCTTACCCGTTTAAAATCAAATTATCTTATAAATTGATGGGGAAAAGTAACATAAAAACTTACCTGCCAGAAGCTTTTAAAAACTCTTCTGATGTGTAGTTTTTATTGCATGAAGTTATTTCTGACGCTAAAATCTCTTTGGTTGTAATTTCTTTCAGAACAGGTATTCCCATTGCAAAATGACTACCACTAAAGTCTAAAAGTTCTGAAAAATCACTCTGCATCAATTTAGGCACAAATCCAAAATAACACTTGCGAAGTTCTACTTTGTTGGCTGTGATTTTCAGTAATTCAAATCTTTTGCTGAATACGCTGCTGTTAAAAATTGCCTGTTGTTGAAATTTACAATAGTTAAAAAAAACGCCCATCTGAAATGTGCAAACAGTAAAGTCTGCATATTTCTGAAACTCTGCATTGCTAAATTGTGCATCAAAATAAAATACAGAATTTTGGAAGTAAACATTTGATTCAAACCGTGCATTCATCAAAATCATTTTTTTCATAAATACAGAATTTTGAAAAAAAGCTTCTTCGCGATATTTTGTTTCGTTAAAAAAAGCATCTGTATAAAACTGACATTCCTGAAAATCGGCTTTTTTCACGAAACTGCAACCTTGAAAGTTTACAGGTGCAGCAAAAATGGCTCCTCTGAGATTAACATCATCGTCAAAAATACAATCAATAAATGTAACACTTTTCTGAAAGTATGTCATGGTGGATTTACCTGATGATTCTGTAACATAACCTGAAATTTTCCCTTTGAATGTACACTGTTTGAACGTGATTGCAGAATTAATGTAACAACGGTTTATGCCGTTGCTTTCAATAACAGCCGGTAGCAGATTTGTAAAATTTAAATCAGCGTTGATGGTTTTATTTTCAAAATAAATATTGGTTCCGCTTTTAAGCTGATTGTTTAAATCGGGTTCGTTAGAAGTACTGTTTTTCTGACCGGTTGCACAGGAAATGTTTAGTGTCATAATAATTGTAGCTAGAAGTATTGCTGTACGCATGATATTTTTTTTACAAGTTTAAAAATCATTTAAGAGAACAGAAAAAATCCCGGCAGAAAATTTCTTACCGGGATTAAATAGTTTGCGGTTTAAATATTGAGCTTATTTGGTGCCGAAACCACCATTGCCTTTTTGTCTCATTTTAAATTCGGCAATTTTATGGTCAAGGTCACCTGTTTTTTTCTTAATCTTCAGCATCTGTCCGATTTCTTCTGATGAATAGGCATTGGGCATTTGTTTGGTAACAACTGTGTTATAAATATTTGATGTCAGATTGTGTTTTGAAGGGTGGAGTTTGTTGATAAACTTATATTCTACAAAATTTGTCGCATTGGTTGATTGCATTTGAGCTGTTACGCGGTTACTATATCCATTTTGAAATACTTTAGGATATTGATCTGTTGTATAGAAAAAATTATTCTGCTCATTGCCTTCGTTAAATGCATTTTCTGCATCTGCTATCATTACAATATAATAAGCTCCATTTAATGATGATGGTGTGTAATAAACCTGATATAATTGTTGTGTTCCAAAAGCTACAGTTCCCAAATCGTTATTGGCAGGTATATCAATATTCAGAGTAATGTGATTTGGATCGTTTGGGTCAACTAGGTAGGTGTTTTGAGCAATAGACGTATTAAATTCATCGTAAAAAAGAATACCATAATCGTTGGCATCATAAGCATTAAAGTATATGTAGTACAAACTCCAGTTTGATGAACTTGCAGCAGATGAATTACCAATGTTGTAAAGATTCCAATAAACAACACGTTCGTTGTAGTATTGTGTTTGTGTAGATCCATAAGTCGTTTCATCACCAAACACCCAGGAGGCAAGGTCAACGCCTCCGGAAGGTGTTGGAGTAGGTGAAGGCGGATTGGTTCCGCCATCGGTTGTGGCAGTGTAAAAATTCTGATCAAATACGAATTCGTTTACAAGAAAATTATAATCTATCCAGATATATCCGATATCACCCCAATTGGTACCCCATGAGTTTACAACTTTGAAAGCACCATTGGCGCCTTTACTGTCATCATAGCCTGAAATTATCAGTGCATGATACGAATGTTGTCCTACCTGATTGTATGTTGAATTTGAATTGTAAACGGCATCACTGTTCCATGTCATAAAATTGTCTGAAAGCTTTGCTCCAATTACTACAGGTATTTTGTTTGCCAGTTGTTCTTTTACACTCTGAATAGTAGGCGAAATTTTTCTGTAATTTTTAATTTTACGCTGATTGGCTTCCTGAGTCCAGTTGCTTTGTACTCCGGAGTTGGCACAATTTCCAAGATTGGTGTAAGGAACAGTTTGCATAGTTGCTGCCCCGCGATTCAATAACAAGTCCATTGCATCTGAAAAGTTTGTACCACTGCAATTTTGTCCTTTTTTAGCATCGGGAATAGCAAGAAAAACATCCTTAGGACTGGTTTGCTTGTTTGTATTTGTTAAATCGCTGGCATTAAGATTTTGTTGGATTGCATCAATAACAGTTTTCATATTGTAACCAGCAGCCCATGCTACACAAGTACCATACTGTCCTTGATCGCCAATTGGCGGAAATTGTGGTAGTAGGCTTACAGATTGTGGTAATGTTCCACTATTATAAATAGGTGTATTGGTAACTGAAGTAGGTACAGAATTGGGGTTATCGGTGCCGTTCCATCCTAAATTTTTTGGTGTGTTGCCAGAAGGCGTGGGAGGAATAGGAGTGGGAGGTGTTGGTGATGGGCTGTCATCTTTTTCTTTCTTACAGCCTGCAATTGCCATAGCAAATGCAAGAGTAAAGAGTAATAAAATTCTGCGGTTTTTCATATTAATATATTTTAAATTGGTAATTTTTACAAAATAGAATCAATTAAACTAAAATGTCAATCACCAAATCTGGTTATTTTTGCCGGTGCCTACAATACTTAATTTGTAGTATTTTTTAGGCATAGTGTGATTAATAAAATTTTAATTTTGAGGGTATTATGATGGTAGAAAAGATTAAACGTCTTGCAGAAGATAACTTTAATAATACATTAGCCGACAGAAGGCATCTGCATAAACATCCTGAATTGTCATTTCAGGAGTTTAAAACACAGGAATATGTTTGGCAAAGATTGAGTGAAATTGGGGTTGACAAAAAACATAAAATTGCCGGTACCGGAATTGTGGCGTTGATAGAAGGTAACAACCCTGCTTCAAAAGTTATTGCTTTAAGAGGCGATATGGATGCTTTGCCCATTCAGGAAACCAATAAATCAGAATATGCCTCAGTAAATGCAGGTGTTATGCATGCTTGCGGACACGATGTACATACTTCATCTTTACTGGGGGTAGCAACTTTGTTGACTCAAATGCGAAATGAATTTTCGGGCACTGTTAAATTGCTTTTTCAGCCTGGAGAAGAAAAACTTCCCGGAGGTGCATCGTTAATGATACAAGAAGGCGCATTAAAAAATCCAACTATTTCCGGCATTTTAGGACAGCACGTTATGCCGCATATTGAAGTGGGTAAGGTTGGTTTCAGAAGTGGCATATACATGGCAAGTACGGATGAGATTTATGTTACCGTGAAAGGTAAAGGCGGACACGGTGCCATTCCACATCTTAACATTGATCCGGTTTTAATATCATCACATTTAATTGTGGCACTGCAGCAATTGGTTAGCCGCAATGCCAACCCAATAATGCCCAGTGTGCTTTCCTTTGGTAAAGTGATTGCCAATGGGGCAACCAATGTTATTCCCGACACTGTTTATATAGAAGGAACATTCAGAACACTGGACGAGAAATGGCGTAATGATGCCCATGCAAAAATGATAAAGATGGCTGAAGCTATAGCTGAAGGAATGGGAGGTAAGTGTGAATTTAAAATTGTGAGGGGATATCCTGCATTGGTTAACAATCCGGAACTTACTGCATCGGCCAGGAAAAATGCTGTTGATTATTTGGGGAAAGAAAACGTGCTGGATCTTGACATCTGGATGGCAGCAGAAGATTTCTCTTTCTATTCGCAGCAGGCACCTGCTTGTTTTTACAGACTTGGCGTGAGGAACGAACAAAAAAACATAACATCTTCTGTACATACCTCAACATTTGATATTGATGAGGATGCATTAAAAACAGGAGTGGGGTTGATGACTTATATGGCACTTTGCGAATTGAAGCAGTAACAAAAGCGTTTAGTGTGATCTTTGTTTCGTAAACGGATGCTTGTGTGATAATTTTAGCAATAAAATTTTAATAGAAACTGATATTTTCGCAGCATAACGGTTTGTGTATTGCGTTGGTGGGCTTTTGAAATCTTATGACACCAAAATATTGAAGGTTCAAATGTTTCTATTCGCACTTTCCGCCCACTAAAGCAAAGCCTGTGCTACTTGCAGTTAATTCTTTAAGATTATTTTTCTAGTGTTTGAGTTTTCTTGGTGGATGTTTACAAAATAGACTCCGGAATGTTCTTCTTTCATGTCTATGCTAATCGAATCACCAAAATTTTTAACTGATTTAATTATGCGGCCATTAATATCAGTGATTTCAATTTTCGTATTGTTTGCTGAATTTTGAAATTCAATTGTCATATAATCAACAACTGGATTTGGAAATATGTTAACGCTATTCGGATATTCTTCATTAATTCCTGTGTTAATAGAAGTACCCAATTTTAATACATGTAGGTTATTAACAGTTGTAACATAAAAAACTGAGTCCTTAGCTGCTATTCCATTTACCTGTCCAGTAAAAGTAGAGTTGAATGAACCTAAATTACTAGCTGATGTTGAATTAACCTGAAATGCACTTACATTACCTGATCCATTTTGGAATACATAATTATTCCAATAGCAAATATCACCTCCAGATCCACCACCAATTCCCATAAATATCCCAGAGGGTGAAGTTGGATTTGCTATACTTATTGCATCAAATCCGCTTCCTTTTGCAACAAACAATCTTTGGTTTACAAAGTCAGGAGCAATTTTTGAATAACCACTACCAAAAGTGGTTATTATATTAGGATTTGAAGGGATACTAACATTTATTACTTTAAGTCCCGCACTAGTACCTACATAAACATTATTGCCTTGAATAGCAATACCACCAGGAAAACTTCCCAAGTATATTTTACCAATAACAATAGGGTTAGTCTTATTTGAAATATCAATTGAATAAAGAGTGTCTGTATTTGTTGCCATAAATGCATAATTACCTGATATTGCTATTTGATTGGCTGTGCCGTAAATAGCTGTATTTATGCCTACCTGAACAGGAAAATTAATATTTGAAATATCAGCAATCATAAAATAATCAGTCATTCCACCTCCAAAATAAGCATAATTGCCATCTATTTCTATTGCCATTGGAAAGCTTCCAGGATTACCTATAGAAGCTGTTGGATTTGGCGATAACGGATTTGAAACATCAATAAATTGTATACCTGAAGTGGTACTTGTTATAACTTTATTTTGATAGTATTTTATCACAAAGTTTGCATTGTTATTCCAACTCCCTAATTGGCTTATACTTTGTCCATAACCTGTGACACATAGGTGTAGAATAATTAAAATAATAAAATGTCGTTTCATGTATTTGTATGTTAAGTTAATAGTTGCAAGTAACATTAGTCTGTAAAAAAAGATCTAAAAGCATTTACAAATATATATTAATTTCAATAGTTTTAAGGAGAAAAACAGCAACTATAAATGCCCATAATAAAAGGAAACAATCGCCACTAAATCACCATTTCAAACCTATAGAGTAGGATAGCAAAGAATAATAAGATTTGATATGTAGATGCATTTGTAAGTAAATTAGATTAAAGTAACCCGGTATTCAGCGTTTAGTTCAGGAAGAAAAGAAAAAAGTAGGAAGAGCTTCTTATGAAGATGCTTTTAAGACTTATGTGTTATAGGCAGTTTTAATTTTTTATAAACTTTGAAGTGTAAATTTTGTCACCTACTTGGATTTGCAAAAAGTATAATCCTTGCACTAAATTTTCAACATCTATTTCATTTTTTTTTGATGATAACAAATAATTCCCCATTGAATTATATAGTTGAATATCTAATATATCAGATTCTGAGCTCTGAATTACTAATTTATTAGTTGCTGGATTAGGTGAAATCTTAAAATGATTTTGACTATTTGATTTAACTGATGTAATTACTTCGGGATAAATTCGGAATTCTGAATTTGCATTTATAATAAGTAAAGTATCTGGAATTGTACACTGATTAACTGGGCATATACTTGTATCTTGAAACCTATTACAACTTGAATCATAAATAAAAACTTGAGCAAAAAGGTCTATGTTATACTTCATCAGTCGAATATAAACGGGGAATGTGTCGGAAACAATCTTGAAAGAGAAGTTACTTGAAGGTATGGGGCCTGAACCAATCCCAGCTCGAATATCTTTCTTCATGTCTAAATCCGTTGGATAAATTAAGGTATTCATACCTAAGTCATCACACATGACACTTCTCTGAATAATTCTTAAATCTAAACTATCGTATTGTTGTCCGTAAATATTAACTTCTCCAAGTGCTAAGTCAACTCCAATAGTTGCTGTCGGATGAGAGCCAAAAAATACAGTATCACTTCTTCCTTTTGCATCAATTGCAATAACTACTGCAGAATCAAATTGAGCCTTTAAGTAATTACTGGTGAGTACAAAAAAAAGTAAGAAGAAATTTTTTTTCATAATTTTTATTTTAAAGAAACTTGTATCAAATTGCTTGTAAATGCAGTTTCCCGAGCAATCGGGACAAGTTGTGAAATGAAATAATTTCAAATACATGTTCAAATATAGGAATAATGTTGTGTACTTATGATATTTCAAACAGAAATAAACAAGTACAACACATCAAACCTCTACCATAAAAAACATTAAAAATCAACCCCTAAAAGCAACAAAACCACCAGGAGAAAATGCTCGTGTAGCTTGTACACCAAATGGCAAAAAGCCCTAAAGTTCTACCACCTCAGGGCATTTTTGTAATTGGGCTTTATTCAAGGAGGTATAATGTTAGGCAATCGTTGCATTTTTCATTTTTGTCTGTCACGGTCGTTTTACTTTTTGTCCACCTGTCTTTAAAAGTGCGGTGGCAGAGATTTTTATTTGATTTTTCTCTGTCGGTGCGTCTGCTTTTGGCATATCTTTTTGTTTATGTATTGGCTTAGCTCTTTTGCCCCCGCAGGAACGAGGAGGCAAATGTGCTAAATGCGTGTCGGGACAAAAAGTATGACAAAAATTATGCATGCCTATTTAAAACTTTCCTCTATCGAGGCAATTAATTTTTCTAGCTCTTCCTCTCGCTTTGATTCAAACTCATTTCTTTTGTCAGAATTTGAAACTAAGTAATATTTGTTATATATGTATTCTAATAGCTCTTCCTTGAAAGAATCTATAATTGAAAATACAATTGCCTTTAATTTTTCTATATCCTTTAATGTTAAGGAGAAATCAATCTGAATAGTGTCGTTAAATTTACTACCATGTCCGATTGCATTTCTATTAGCAAGTAGATGACTATTTATATAGTGTTCCCTTGCTTCAAGAGCCTTTTTGTAATTAAGTCCTAAAATTTCGATTATGTTTTAAAAACTTTGGGTTTTAAGTTGGATTCGGTATCAATAATCGTATTATCAAAATCATTATCGGGTCTCACATCGATTTTGAATTTCTTGCTTTCGAATTTAAGAAAGCTTGAAACAAAAGCTATTTCATTTACCAAAGTCATTTTGTCTTTGGTTTCTATACATCTACTTACATGTTCTTTCAAAGCAACAGCTTTGAAATTATAGGACAAGTCGCTAAGTTTTACTTTTTCTTCTGAAATGTATTTTATGTATAGCTTACTACTCTTTTTTATATAACCTTCCCAATGTGCATAAAGCAAAAGAATTAATGACTTAAAAATAGTTTCCTTTTCAGACTCTTTTGCTAACAATAAAAGTTCAGAAATCTCTACTTTTCTCCAAGCAAGATCTTCATCTAATAAATTTTCAAATTGTTCGTACTTCACTTTGAGAAATATTGATTAGAAAATTCGGTTAGTCCTTTCATCCTTGTAATTGCCTTTGTTCCTCTCTCTGAATACTCGAGATACAATGTATCCTTATAAATGTCCTTGATATTCTGAATTAACTGTTCTTTTGATATTGATTTTATTTTATCATAGTTGTTTGCAATGCCTGGAACGATAGCTTCAAAACTTGATTCTACAAAAGGTCCTTCAAATCTATCTTTTGCATCAATGTACTTTTTAAATGAGTCGGCACCGAGTGTTTCATTTAGCAAATCAAATACTTTTTTGAATAATGTAATTTCTGTATCAATATTGAAAGAGTCATCTTCAATTAGTTTTACAGTTTCTTTGTCAATGAATTCACTCAAGTGAGTATAGGAAACTTTATAATTCTCAAATTTTGTTTTTCCATTTTTGGCAATAAAATACCTTAAAATTAATTCCATGTGATGTTCAATTTTGAACTTTTCATCACTTAACGGGAGAGTAGATTTATAATTAGTATATGTTTTTAAATCGTTAATTTTATCATAAAAAGGTTCACTTAGCATGATTATTAAGCAGTTTCTTATTTCTTGAGGCTCTAAATGTAATCCTCCTGTATTTAGTCTTTGAAATAGTTCGTACTGAGCCTGAATGCTATTTTCTGTCAGAATAATATTAATTCCAAATTTTGATCTTTTCAAAATTCTTTTAATGTCATCTGGAAGTGTCAGCCAAGTAAAGCCTTCTAAAGAAGGAAGCTTACGTGTTGTTGTTAGTGTAAGTGGTTCTTTATTTTTTAAATCACCAGTTAATTGCAATATGGATGATATTCGTTGTACACCATCAACAACGCTCCATTTACCACCTTCCTTCTGAGCTACAAAAATTGGTGGAATGGGTATTCCGAGAAGTATAGATTCAATGAAATTGGATTTCTGTTCATCTGACCATCGAAAAAGTCGCTGGTATGCAGGATCTAACTGTAACTCCCCTTCTGTGTAAAGATTCAAGAGTTCACCAATAGACATGCTGTAACTATCTGTTTTTATTTCCTTTCTACCTTCAGAAAGTTCTTTTAGTAATTCTTCTTCTTTCATAATTTTTAATTTACCTCGGCCCCATAAATCTATCGCCATTGAAATGAATCATATGGTCAGGCGTGTCGGCCAGCCATACTTCAGTTTCCCAGGCAATGTTATTGGAGTGTTTTTTAAATTCGGTGAAATCGAGAAAAGCTGTCACATAAATCTTACCGGCTTTACAGCCTTTCAGAAATTCTTCTAGTTCAACTATTCGTTTCGGAGAAACCGGACCATGGGAAGTAACAGCTTCAATAAGGAATAACCAGTTTTTCTTTTCGTCATATATCACAACATCTGGCAATTTACTGTGCTGGTCAATCGGAATTCGCAATTCTTTCAACTTCTTTTCATCTACGAACAAATCTTTTTTCGCGGTGTCGCCTAAATAGAGTACAGAACCACCATTAGCAAACCTTGCAGCAAAATTATGTACTATAGCAGCCTGAACTTCATTGTGCTTTCCTGACGATAGTTTAATCGTTTTGCCATTGCTTAGTTTTACAGGAATCAAATTTTGTTTTCTTTCTTTTTTATATCGTTTCGCTAATTCCCCAGCTTCCGATTTAAATTTTTCAACTGCTTTCTTCCAATCTTTAGTTCCAAATTTTTGAATAGCTTCCAATGCTTCATTGGTAATTGCATAATGAGCATTAGGGCTATTTACCGGAAGTTTCGGATTATCTGGATTGTAGTCGGCAATACGAGCCTGAACGAATTGATGTAAAACCTGTCTGCGGAATGTCTCTCTTGTATTCGGTGCGTATTCTTTTTTATGCACATCGAGAACGAAAGCCATTATACCTTTTGTAACCTTTAAACTTTTTCGTGTCGCTTTACTCCAATTATCGCGAGGCTTAATTCCGCAAAGTGCTAATAACGTGTACGCTGATATTTCATTTTGCTGTGCTGTTGGCAATCCTAATTCTTTGAGTATCTTTTTTGCTTCGTCAAGTTTGCTCATATTATTGCCGGTGTAAATTCAAATTGTTCACTTACCATTTTGTTGGCATTATCTACTGAAAAATCATTAGAAAGAATAATACTATTACCAATTTCTTTTATTGCTTCAAGTGGTGGAAGTGGAATTTCTCTGAGTTCCGTAGCACTTACATTCACATTACCATTGAATATTCTGAAATACGAATCGAATAAACTGCTGTTTAGTAAAGCACAAATCCCAACCACTTCATTTCGTTCTAAATGTCCTTTCGGACGATAGATGTAATTTACTTTGTTTTCTACACCGATATATTCTGCTTCAACAAAATTGCAGAAGTATGGAGCAGCAACCAATCTGCTTTTATCATCCTTAGCACTGAAGCGTCTCAATAGAACGTAGTTTTTATTTGGAATGAGAATAGATTTTGATTCATCGTGTATTTTTACATATTGTCCTTTATCGGGCTTTGGCATCGGCCATTCCAAGACCATTTGCTTTACGTTATGTAGCCAAAAGAGTGGAGCTAAAAATATCGTTCCATTTTGATATGTGTCATGTAAATACTCTTTTGATCTGTACGCAACAACGGGGCCAGTTGAAATCTGAATATTGTATTTATTTAAGTTCCCATTCCAGTTTTTAAAAACATTCAAAATAGCTTCATCTGAATCGCTTGTGGGTAGGTACAATATTTTTTCATTTGAATTGAGGTCAATCAATTCCTTTTGCGCAAAAGATTTGATTATTGGAGAATCAATATCCTTTAATCCATGCGATGAATAAACATTTACTTTGTGCTTCGGATTTGTTTTTCCTTTTCGTGTTCCTTTTATGATAACTGTTTCTTGTAATACCTTATCTCTGTTGAATGTGTCTTTTCGGGAAACAAACAAATGCACTTTATCAATTTCTATTATTTTAAAAAAATACTCACGGAATAATTTGAAGTAACTGCCGGAAGCGTAACTTCTCGGAGTTATGAATATAAGTTGACCGTTTTCTTTTAGTAACCTTGCGGAAATAGCCATAAAAATGGCATAAATATTCGGATGTCCGTTAATAACTGCTTTTGCCGCAACTGCTCTTTTGTCGTCAATAGGCAGTTTGAAGTAGGGAGGATTTGAAACTATTATATCAAACGGCTCGATTGTCTGTGAAAACAAGTTGCCATAATCTGTTAAGCAATCTGCGTTTTCGAGAATGAAATCATTTGTGTGAATATAGATTTTTAATTTGATATTTTTCTCCTTTAACCAACTTCTTAAATAATCTAATGACTCATTTGTATATGGGATTATAGCTTTGTCCGTTTCGTACACTGTCAAATCAACTTCCTTCAATTTGCTATTGTTCTGAACAATAGATTCGAGTAATGCACAAGTCAGAATAGTCGTTCCGCAACCAGGGTCAAGTATTCTAAGAGAACTTTCACCAGATTCTGCAAATGACCCCATCAGTCCGGCTATTTCTACAGGAGTAAAAAATTGTCCGTTTGTTTTTTTATGTTCCTGATTTACCGATTTGGCATAATTCACCCCAAGCCGGTCAGCATAATGGCTCGGCAACTCACCAGTAATTTTTTCGATGAGTGTTTTACCTGCCATTTTTCTTTTTATTTATATAGTTTATTTTCTTCTCAGCTACTTGCATTGCTTTTAATGCTACTTCTTCATCTTGCAATTCGTAAACGAGTTTGTCACTAATGAACGCAATCAAAAATTCATTCAGGTCAACTTTATAAAATTTAGCTAAACGAATGACCTGATCTTTTGTCGGCATTCGCTCACCACGTTCAATTTTGCTTAAAAGACCTTGGTCAATTTCTATTTCCGCAGCAACCTGTCGGAGTAATAGTCCGTTTTGCTCCCTTAGTTCTCTGATTATTCCCGCAATATTTTTCAACTTGAAACGATTTGACATGACATTTAATGTCCAAAAATAATAATTTGAATATTACAGTCAAAGAATAATTATTAACAACATCAGTTTCCCGAGCAATCGGGACAAGTTGTGAAAAAATAATTTCATAAGGTTTCAAATATAAGGAAAAATTAATATGTTTAGATAAGAAAAATTCACAATAACAATGCCCACAGTAATAGAGATCAACTGCGAACAAATCACATTTTCAAACTTAAAGTGTCAGATATACAAAGACAATGAGATTCGATTTATAGATGCTTTTGTAGAAGAGTTTATTACACCCGGCAGGGACGCAAAAGAGCATGACCTGACCCTTATGTGAAGTCATTAATCCCAACTATCTGTGAACCGCTAAGTATGCAAGTGATAAAATTGAGTGAGAATCAATTTTGAAACTTGGGAGCGAAGCTCACGTACGCTTAGTGGTGTGAGATTCCGATAGCTATCGGTTGCACTTCGTCAGTATCTGGAGGAGCCGTCTACTCAATTATAAACAGGCTAAATTTTTATCATTTTTAATGTTTTCTGATCAGTTCTTAAAATATAAATACCTGCTTTCAGATTCGAAATATTTATTGAACATTCTGGCTCAACAATCAGATCATATATTAATGTTCCGTCAATTTGAAATATTTGCAATCGACCTGAATAATTTAGCTTCAGTATATCTTGGACGGGATTTGATGTTAACATTAATTCTGTTGAATTTTTTGACTCATTTATGCCTGTTTCAAAATCGAGTTTTATAGTAATATACCTTTCTGTTGAATCGTTTATTGTAAAAAGATATTGATAATTTGGGACACAGGAAGCAGGATAGACATAAAGGCATTGATATTGATGTTTTAAAATCACCGTAAAAATATTATACATACTATTATTATACATGTCACTAAAATCAGAGTATATTTCAATTGGATAATGTTTTGCATTAATTTTAAAAACAAAGAAAGTACTTGAATCAAGATATGTCACACTTTTCCTAATATCAATTTTCAAATCCATGTCAGAGTTAAAAATAATTCCCGTATTCCAATAGTTTATTGGACAATCCATTGTGTCTGTAACTCTATGAATTGAGCGAATATCGAGAGAGTCCCAATTTAAGCTAATAATATTTTGTTCACCAAGTAATGGGTCTATTCCTATTGTCGCAGATGAATCATTACCGAATAATACAGAATCAACTTTTCCAATGTTGTCGATAACATAAAGTTTATTAGTAAACTCCCAGGTATATTGTCCTTTAGCAAGTAATGAAACAAATATTAAAATGATGACTAATTTTGATTTCATAATTGTTATTTTTTAGCTTGTGTATAACGACCAACGTGTTTGCAGAGGTTTTTGCAGTTTACTGCGAAAAGAGTGAGAGTAAAATACGCCTTTTGCAAACACGAAGTTAGGCGATGCAATCGCCACGTATTTAATAAAAGTGTTAAACGCTGGTCGTTAGGCAATACACGTGGAGTAAAGCCACTGAAGTGGTATACTACGATAGCCCCATCGGGGCGATTGTTTTGCCTAACGGCAGTGTGTGAAAAAATTAATTTCAAATACATGTTCAAATATAGGAATAATGTTGTGTACTTATGATATTTCAAATAGAAATAAACAACCGAAACGCATCAAACCTCTACCATAAAAAACATTAAAAATCAACCCCTAAAAGCAACAAAAACACCAGCAGAAAATACCCGTGTAGCTTGTGTACCGAATAGCAAAAAGCCCTGAAGTTCCACCACCTCAGGGCATTTTTGTAATTGGGCGTTATTCTGTTCGGCTCAGGGCGTTACTTCAATGCTTTGGCTGCTGCTGTCTATTTAAAACAAGTTACGATGCCAAACCCTGGAGCATGCAGTTTTTTCAACTCTGTACTTTTAAAGCCAGCCTTTTTTGTAAAATCGTCTATTTCCTGTTTTGAATAAGTTTTACCTCCGGCCTGATGTAATAAATTTAATGCCATAAAAGAAGTGGTGGCTCTCGACATTTGTGAATTGCCTCCAATTCCTTTTATCTGGTCCAGTATTACGTAAATACCTCCCTCGTTAAGAGATTGGAAAACTTTCTTAGCCAATTGTTCATTTTCAGTTGGATTGTAACCGTGAATGATGTTAAATCCCAGAATAATATCAGCTTGCTCTGGCAATTCATCTTTCATAAAGTCAGAAGGCAGGAAAGAAACGCTTTCAGCAGCATTATGTTTTGTAATACATTCGTCTGCATATTTCTTTACCGGTGGCAGATCAACAATAGTTGCTTTTAACTGTGGATGCATTCGGCAAAGTTCAATACTGTATAAGCCATGTGAACCACCAAGATCAAGTAATTTGGTATGTGTTTTTGCAACAGGAATTTTTTTTGCAACCTCCTTGTAATTGGTGCTTGAAATATCAATCATAGCTCTTGAAAACAATTCCCACTCATATTCAGTCTTTTGTTCCAGAGAATTGGAGGCAGGTCTCTTTCCTGTGCGGATGGTTTCATCTAATTGGAGAAATCCTTTATACATATCATCGTTGAACAATATAAAGTTTCTGAAATTATTTGGTGATTGAGGGGATAGATTTTTATAACCTCTTTTTGTTAAAGCATATTGAGTACCTTTTTTCTGCACATAACCTAATGCATCAAGACAGTCAAGTATTAGTTCGGCTCCCACTTCGCTAACACTGGCTCCTTTAGCAATTTGATTCACATCTTTGAACTCTATGGAAAGCTGGTCGGCAATTTTCAATTTCATTGCACACCCCAAAGCTAATCCCAACACCACAGAATAGGATGAGTCGGCAAATGGATGAGGAATGATGTCATTCGATAAGAGTATTTTTTCAATGAGAGAAAATTTGTAAATCATATCAGTAAATATTTTGACTGTTGTATATTATTTACTTTGCTTACTTAAATTAGTTTTTGTCAATGCCAGTAGCATTAGCATAAATCCCAGAAACATAAATGAACCCCTGATCCAGCTAAGTTGAAGCCATCGTTGTCCCCTTGAAAGCCATTCGGAAGCAGGTACAGAAGTGTTTTGATTACTGCTAATAAATGCTTTTATTTCTGGGATAAAATAGGTGAAGGTTGCAATTAATGCCACAACATAAATACCAATTGCATATACCATATATTTTCTTCTCTCTGTATTTTTCCAGTTAGCGGCAAGGGCTAAAACGGAAAATAAAATAGTAAACGGATGAATCATTTTCCAAAATGCTTCATCTTTTAATGGATAAGGACCATTTTCTAAAACGCTTGATCCTGGAAGATGCAAAAGAAGACTTGGTAAGGTGGCAGTATGTGAATACAAAACACCGCCTACAATACCCGCCCAGCAAAATATTGCAACAAACAACAAGGGTTGACCAGCTTTTCTCATAATTGAGAATTTTAAATACAAAAATGAGTGCCGATAGCATTGAAAAAATTGTATTTAAGGGACAATTTCAAAAATATGACCTTCGAGTTTTCCCTTCCTTTGCCGGTAATCTTTTGGGATTAGATGGCTTAAATCTTTAAACGTTTTAATAAAATGCGACTGGTCGTAAAAGTGGCAGCTATAAGCTATTTCTGTAAGGGTCATTTCCGAACAATGTATGAGGTGTACCGCCTGCAAATATTTTTTATATAGTAATGTTTGTTCAGAGTTCATGCCGGTTAGCTCATATAGTTTTCTAGAAAGTTGTTTGGTAGAATAACAAAACTTACTTGCCAGGTCATGAACCGAAAACTGGGTGCCGATATGTGTCTTTAAAAAAATATCAAAGGCCTTCTCCCGCTCAGTAAGTTTGGGAAGCCTTTGCAAGAGCCATTCCGTAAAAATAGTAACCCTGTCATTAAAACATTTTTGTTCACCTAAGCGATGCCATAGAGAATAAAAAGAAGCATCCACCAGGGTTAAATCCAACATACAGTTACTGAATTTTACCGGATGAAAGTGGAAAATATGTTTTACTGATGCAGGATTTAACACTACACCAAAAAAAGTATGTGTGTTAGCAATATTTAGCTCTATTGGAGAGGTCTGAAAACCCTGTACAAAACATCGCGGAATATTTTGAAATTGATTGTTGATATTGACAAATAATTTTGTTGTTTCAAAACTGAAAATTATTTCCACAAGACCTTTTGGAATAATGGTTTCTCTCAGAGAAGGTTCATTATGTCTGTGAACTTCCCAAAAGGAGCATACAATATCATTGATTAAAAGAGATTGTGGTATGTTGACATTAGTATCCATTTATCTGCCTTGTGTTCATGGGTGTTCAAATGGTTGTTGCTAAGGTAAGCCTCCCGAGCAAACTGGACAAGTTGTGAAAAAAATAAATTCACAAATCATTCCAAATATAAGATAATATTAATAAATTGAAGAATAGAATAAAAATGATAGTAATTACGGACTAATACATCAAACCAGATGAAAAATCAAAAGTCCGTTGGATAATTTCTGACATGCTTTTAATTCAAAATTAGTAACAATAGTAAGACCTACTAAGCAAAAAACAGCAACCGGCTTTAGCAGATTGCTGTTTTTGTTTATGATATTGTTATGCTTTAATAAAAGTGCTTTGTTTTTTTAGAGCAAAAGCACTTTCAGTGGTTGTTAATTCTTTACAAACTTTAAGTTAGTAATTACTCCTTCATGTTCTACCTGAATGTGATAAACCCCTGCATTCAACGATGCAATGTCGAAACTGTTTTCGCCATTATTCAGCATGTAAGTATTAACAACACGAGCGGTCACATCAAGAAGTGTAGCTTTGGTTGTGCCGAATGGATTGTAAATATGAAGTTGATCTGAAACAGGATTCGGATACGTTGAAAGCAATTCATTGTTGTGTTTGCTGATACCTGTAGTGATGTAAACATTTACGGGAACCATATTGCTTTCACAAACCCATGATTCTTTTTCAACCTGCCAGTCGTAGAAGTAATAGTAGTACTGTCCTCCGTTACTAGAGTTGGTGATGGTTAAAGCATCAGCAAGAGAATAAGGGTAGTTAACACCAGAATTGTTGCGTTTGAATTTAGGTGAATCAGTGCCCAAATTTGTTTGATTAACATTAGTATTAGTGCCCAAAGTGTAACCTTGCCCTGGAGTTAACGGAAAGTTGAGAATAACCACTTGAGAATCGGGCACAATATTTACATCTGCATAATTGATTACCGTGGAAGAGGCATCCATCAACTCAAAACGTCTTACGCCTGCAGCATTGGAGAATACCTTAACGGACTTCAAGGTGCAGTTTTTAGTTACATCAAATTCTGTTGTGGCATTGGTGCCGTTGCCCGGATATCCGGAACCATTTCCTGACCATGTGGGTAAGCCAACTGCGTAAATGCCACCACCGAAAGTATCGGTTGCCTGCATATAGTAAGTAGTGTTGGCTGTCAGGAAAGGAGTGGTGTAATTTTGCCCTGTAGCTAATGGCGTACCACCGGCATTGGTAGCATACCATGATATATTGTTGCCACTTGTTGCAGTTAAGTTAGCACTGCCGGCAGCAGTCATGGTTACGTCATTGGCTGTAGGATCAGTCACAGTGTTTACTGTAATGTTAATAGGATCGGAAGTAAATGGCTGACAAATTCCTTGTATGGTTAAAGTAATCGGGCCATTTGTGGTTGCTGTTGCCACTTGTGTGGTATCACCATTTGACCAAAGGTAGCTGTTCAATCCCGGAGGGCCTTGAATTTGTACACTGCCGCCATTACAGAAAATAGTTTCGCCAAGCGCTGCAATAGATGGTGTTTGATCGGGTGATGCAATAACAACTTGGGTGGCGGATGTGGCACTGCAATTGTTTCCGACTTGTGTGATGGTTACATAATATTCACCGGTTTGCGTGATCGTTATTGATTGTGTTGTACTACTGTCGCTCCAGAGGTAATTATACCCGGCAGGAGCCGTTAATGTTAAAGTTTGTCCGGTATTGCATAACACCAATGGTGCCGAAGCAGTAACAATTGCCTCAGGTGAAACACAATCGTTTTCTTTAATTGATAAAAATTGATTGACAGAAGGATTGTTGATGGTTTGACTGACACCACTAGGCCATTTAATTACTACAGAATCAATGGATGTTGCTGTTCCCAGACCAAAATGTAAAGTTGCACTATTGTTGGTGCCATAACTTTCTCCTGCCCGAACTTCGCGCAACTGAACGCCCCATGCACCATAAATAAGAGCACGGGCACCAATGGCATCTTTATTGGAGGTATTTCCTTCAAGCACCACATTAAAAAAGTTGTTGGTAGGTAATCCTGCTATGCCGTCAATAATATTTTGTTTGCTGCCATTGTTAATCCATAGTACATCATCTACTGAGGTGGGTGTAGTGTAGATAGCAGCATAGCTTGCCATTATGTCAATCCAACCATCGTGATTGGCGTCTCCAATCGCAAACGACTCCATGGCATTGTTATTAAACAGACCTTCAATTTTGGTAAAGGTACCATTGCCATTATTTCTCCAAAAACGGGAATTACTTCCGGTAACGAAAATGTCCACAAAGCCATCGTTGTCAAAATCTTCCATCACACTTTCAATGGGTGTAATGTCTGAAACATAGAATCCTGTTGCTGCGGTAATATCTGTATAAACTCCTGTACCGTCATTCTGAAAAATCTGACTGTCGTGGTCGTGATTGGTAATCATTAAATCGAGGTCGCCATCATTGTCAATATCACCAAAAGATGCTGTCCATGTTTGCCAGCCGATGTTGATATTGTAAGCAGCAGCATTTTCGGTGAAAGTGCCATTACCGTTGTTTACAAACATCACGTTAATACGTCTTGGGTCATTAGGATTCTGAACCGATTGACGACATTTTGCAATATATAAATCCAAATCGCCATCATTGTCAAAATCTGTCCATACGCTACCATAGTTCCCTGAATTGTCAGAGCCGTTTGGTAAATTGAAATTGATGATATTGGATTGAGTGGTAAAGTTTCCTGCACCGTCATTGAGGTAGATGTGACTGGCAGCATTGTCATCACAGGCAAAAATGTCAACCCAGCCATCATTATTTATATCGGCCATAGTTAAATTTTGCAAAAAGAAGCCAGAGTTGGCTATTGTTGTTTTTGTGGCTCCTGTTCCGGTGTTGTTGGTTTTAAAAATTGTAATATTAAATCCGCTGCCACCAGCAACTACATCTTTATATCCGTTTTTATCAAAATCGGCTACAGCCATTGCCCATGCATTGTTTGAAATAGAACCTAAGTAAACTCTTTCAAACTGCTGATTACTTTTTTGAACATCAACATAACATTGTTCTGCATTATCTAATCTGATAATATCGTCTAATCCATCGTTATTCCAGTCAACAACAGAAACGGGGCATCCGCTGTGAAAGGCAGGAGATGGAAGCCTGCTGTTACTATTGCTAAAAGATAGCTGCGCATTGGAGAATGCGGGAGTAAGCCCAAGCAGACAAAATAGTTTAGTGTAAAGTTTATTTTTCATATTCATTGATTTTCAAAATTTAGTGTATAATAAATTATTAAAATACTGAATCCTTAAATTTTTAAAATTTTATAGGACATAATTTTTCCATTGATGTTTATTCTGACAAAATAAATTCCTCTTGGTTGGGGCAGATGTAGTTCCAGTGTATTATTTTTTCTTTCGGTGCTGAAAATCATTTTCTTTCCATTCTGATCAAAGACTTCAAGTTGAAACGAACGATATCCCAAACCATTGATTTGAATTTTGCCGTCAGCAGTAGGATTGGGTGAAAGAGTGATTGATGTAAATGGCGTTTCTTTTACACCGGTAGAAATATTCAACAGGGTGTCGGCATCCACTTTAACAGGGCTTTTATCTGCATTGGCATACATTGACAGGAAAGTATTTATTTCAGGTGATGAATAAGTACTCATATCATTTAAAAAAGCAGGTGGTAAGGTTTGATAGTACACAGCAGTATAAACATTGATGGTGCCACTGTAACTATTCAATGGTATGTGAAAATGTACAATATCATGTCCTGAACCTTGTACGGCTCCGCTCTTATTGAAGTCTGCATCAGTCAAAGCATTTCCCACAATTTTACAAGTATCGTAGGCATAGTGTTGTGTGGTAAACCCGGCCGGTGGAATACGGTTGTCTTTCAAAGGTGCGGCTGCACGTTCCAGCACAGTTGTTACATTGCTGTTAACATCACCCATTACCATTTCATAAATTTGATTCTGTGTGGATGAATTAATGATATCATGATGTTGTTCAAAGGGGGTAGAAATATTTTGCACCTCATAGTTCTGGTCAAATAAACCTGAAGTAAATAAAGTGTCGCCATTGGCTTTGGTAACAATCATCTGTAGTACAGCTCTTCGCGAAGGGTAGCCACTTGGAAATTTATGACCGGCTTTGTTAGTTAGGTTCACATCTATAAAAGCAGTATCGCTAGTGATGTTAACTAATGATGCTTGTACGTTTAACGACTGTGTTGTTAACATTCGTGTTATGGCTGCCAGAGTTGAATCGAAATTAAAGTCCGGAGCAGAAACACCTAAGGTGGTTTTATTTTGTTTTATCAGTTTTACCATAAAGGAGTTGGCGCCTGCAAACTGGTGCAGATTAAAGGGCGTTCGTCCGGGTAGTCCAATATTACCGTTGGCCAAAATCACGGCATCTTCTATCTGAGGCATGTGGCATGTTTGGCATGTGGTCGGCTGCGAAGGGTAGGTAGAGTTTAACCATTCATGATAGGTAGCCTGCTCAATAAATGTTCCGCCTGTGGGTGTTCCGTTTAAATCAACAGTATTGGAGAGTAGGGTATGACAAGGCGAACAAAAACGACCTTCACTAACATGGTCGCTGTGAACGGGTGTCATTCCTACATAAAGTTGCATTGGTCCGGCAACAGGTGATGTAAAAGGGCCGTAAAGAACTTTATTGGTATCATAAGGAATCTGACCGGTAAAAAGCTGACCTAAACTACTACTATCACCTATTGCATGACAAGCCGTGCAGCTAACGCCAGAAAGCCCGAGAGAGTCTCCCAATAAATCAGCCATTACATAATGTTGCTGACCTTTAAACATTGCCGAATAGTGGCCGGCCGGGGCATGGCATGTGATACAAAGATTTTGTAATTCTGTTGAATGCGCAGGGTTGGTAAGTATTTCATGGCTAACCTTGGCTCTCCAAAAGGGGTCAACGGCAGAAAGTCCCATCATGGAAGTTTCCCAATCGTCATAAAGGTTAACATCTTGTCCATTGCCATCTACATTGGCTATTCCTAAGGTATCAAAACCATGACAGCCTTTGCAGTTTTCAGGAGTTAGAAAATATTCTCCCGGTGCGATGGGTGTCATGTGTGTTTTAAAAAAATCCAGCTCATCAGCAGAATGATAGGCTAATACTTTTTGTGGAGCAAATGGTATAGCACTAATTGCAATAATAGCAGCAGATATAAAAACTAAAACAATGATTTTATTTTTCATGACAATTTATATCCTCAAAGTAAAAAAACTATTACGGCAATAATATTAATTTTTTTTGATAGGCAGGTAGGGAAATCTTTGGCAAAGTGGATATTTATTAACGCCAAATGGCCTAATTGAGCAGTTAACTTCTGACGTTAAAGGCAGTAACGATAGTCTAGTTGTCGTAATCAATCTCCAGCTCTTTCTTTTTTTGAGGTGGCGGCTCAGGGGTGGTTTTTTTACCGGTTATTTCTTCTTTCAGAATTTTCAGAAAATCATCCTTGCCGGTTTTTACAGATTCAGTAATCTTTTTTTCAACCCCTTTTCTGTCATAGCTGAACTTGGGGTTATCCAACGGTCCTTTCATTGTCAGAAAAAGATTCAGTCCACCGCTACCGTCATCTTCAATGGTGCCAAATTCAGTGTTTAGTTGCCGCACTTTTTTGCCGAGCAGTTGCGAAAGCTTCATTTGTATTTTATAGTCAACAAAATTGTCAAAACTATGGGTGCCACTTATGGTCATGTTCATGGCAGTGGAGCGAATATCCATTGTGGGGATAAATATTTTTTGCTCATTAATGCGAATCGTATTTTGAAGTTTGCTGAAGCGTACATTTTGAAGGTCGCTGCCTTTGACAAAACGCGAAAGTTTGAGCATTGGCTTAAAATCAATAAGAGCACCGTTATTAATAGTTAGGTCTGCAGATGCAATTGTGCGGCTGGGCTTCACGTCAAGTTGCTTTGTCCAATAGGTAGCAAGTTGTACGGAGGCAGTTAACATTCCTCTGATATTTTTATCAGTTAACAGTTGTTGTCCGAAATTGCCGGTTTCATAAAAGAGCTTTTCAATATTTATGGATTCAATTTTGGCATCACTTGAAATGTGAACTTCGTCTTTAAAATTGGTGTTAATAATACCATCAAGTGTTATATGACCCTCCATGGCATTAAAGGAAAGTTGTTTTGTATTTAAAATTTTATCTTGTAATGCTATGTTTCCTGTAAGGTTTTTAGCATTGAATTTTCTGAATTTTACCTCATCGGCACTTAATGATGCATTCAGATTGAGATATGCTGGCAAATCAAAATCAGAAGTGTCGGAAGATTGGTTTCCTGCCAACAATTCACCGGCATCTAAAAAATGACTTTCAATAATTCCGTTAATGGTAATGATTTGGTTATCGCGAAAAATGTAGTTATAGAAATTAAGTATGTTAGCATTGATGATAACATCGCTTTGTCCCGCAAGAATTTTTAGAGATTCAACTTTTACATCTGCATTATTAAAATAAATTTTACCACTAATGCTATTAACTGTAATGTTTCTTTTTTTAAGTTTAAATTTCAGATTGTTTAATGTGAGTGTCCCATTTGACCTATAAGTTTCTTTCTTATCGGCTTGTCCATTTATCTTCCCATGAAGTGAGATAGAGCCTTGTTGCTCTTCCGTAAAGTCAGCGGGCAAATAACGACTTAAACTTGCAAGACTAACGTCTGCATCTAACTGTATGTTGAAATATGGATTTTTAAGATTTTCGAGATACACTTCACCTTTAATTTGCTTTCCTTCAATATTGGCCAGAATATTTTTAAGACTCAAAACACTGATATTCTTTCCTGATTTACGATTAGAATAAAATCCTTTTAAAGCAACATTCTTCAATGCATAATTTTCATTGTCAGGAATAATATCTGTTTTGTCGGTGCCGAAATTAATTTCAATGGTTGGCGATTGTTTTGATGATGCAATGCCATAGATATGCGTATCAAAATTTATGTTTCCATGATATCGGTAATTTAAAATTTGTGGTGCAACCCAATTAGAGGGTAAAATGGAAAGTAACGCTGCTGCATTTGCCTTTGTGGAAGTAAAGTTAAGATCGAGAAAAGTTTCATTTCTTTTTTCAATTTTTCCTTTGGCTTTTATGTTTAAATTGGCAAGTTGAATTTTTAAATCATTAAAGGCATAAATTTCATTACGTAGGTCAACCGAAATCACTCCATTAAGTAGAATGGGCTTTTGCTTGATGTAAGAAATGTTTTCATGCCGAATAACTTCAGCAAACAAGTCGGCCTCTGTTTTAAGCTCAAAGGTTTTGTTCTTAAAATTGCCTGTAGCAAGACCTGTATTTAGATGAGTTTGTAAAATAAAATCTGACGATTTATTTTCAATAAGAAGATTAACATTTGTTAGATAGACTTTTTTAAAATCAGCAGCAAAAGTGTTATTGGAGTCTCCTTGTTTAAAAATCTGATCGTTTTTTTGGCCTTTTTCATTGGTAAGTATATTTAATTCAGCATCGGTGATTTCAATTTTTTTTAATTGTGTGGTTGAAGAAAAAAGACTTGAAATACTTAATACCAGATCAATTTTACCTGCTTTTAACAGATGACGTTCAGCATCTTTCAAGGGATTGCCTTTTATGACAACATTTTTAAGTGTAAGCGAAGCATTTGGGAAAAAACGAAGTAAAGAAAAATCAATTTCACTAACGGTTACAGGTGTGTTGAGGGTATTATTTATTTCTTCTATTACAGATTGTTTGATTTTATCCTGTAATAAGACAGAAAGCCCCATTGTTATGAGTAGTAGCGCCAAGCATGTCAGCAGTAAAAAAACAAAGTAACGCAGATACTTATTCATATCCTCTTAAATCGTAGCAGCTTTTTATTAAGTAATGATGGTTGATTTATGTTTTGCAAAGTAATTTTATTGACACATAGTAAACTGTAAAAAAAGAGGTTTGTTATAGGGAGTTTTAAACTTTTAATGTGAATTAAAAAAGGCCGCCTCAATTGAATGAAGACAGCCTTTTTAAATTATTTAAACCGGAGTTTATTTCTCGAAGCGTTTTGTCACTTCATCCCAGTTAACCACATTCCAAAAAGCAGAACAATAATCTGGTCTGCGGTTTTGGTAGTGCAGATAGTAGGCATGTTCCCAAACATCAATACCCAATAAAGGTGTACCTTTTACTTCAGCAATGTCCATAAGTGGATTATCCTGATTGGGTGTAGAACAAACTTCAAGTTTGCCAGCGGCATTTTTTATTAACCATGCCCAACCAGAGCCAAAACGTGTTGCTGCAGCCTGATTAAATTTAGTTTTAAATTCGTCAAACGAGCCAAAAGCACTATTAATTGCCTCGGCTAATTTACCTTTTGGTGCACCACCTGCATTGGGAGCCATAATGGTCCAAAACAGTGAGTGGTTGTAATGTCCGCCACCATTGTTGCGGACTGCCATTGAAAATTTTGAAATATTTTTACAAATATCATCAATACTCATTTTTTCCGCATCGGTACCGGTAATGGCATTATTAAGGTTAGTTACATACGCCTGATGGTGCTTGCCATGGTGTATTTCCATGGTGCGTGTATCAATATGTGGCTCTAACGCATCGGGTGCGTATGGTAGTGGAGGGAGTTGAAAAGACATAATATTTAATTTAAATGTTAAGCAACAAAGGTAGTGAAATTAGATGCCATTAGTGCAATATGAACTGTATTTTCAGAAGAATTACATAGTGTAAAATAAAGCGATATCCCATTCAATTTCATAAGTTATTGAAATACAGGTAATAAAAATTTATAGCTTGACTTAATTAACAGAGGTAAAGCAAGTTATATTTGCCGCTCAAATTTCAAATCAATTAATTACAAAACAATGAAAAAAGTTCTTGCCTTAGTTATGGCTGCCGGAATGTTCAGCATCGTAGCATGCGGTCCTTCTGCTGAAGAAAAACAAAAAATGGAAGAAGCTGCTAAAGCTGCTCAGGATTCAATTGCTGCTGCTGCTCAACAAGCTGCTTCTGCTGCTGAACAAGCTGCTACTGACGCTGCTCAGGTTGCTACTGACGCTGCACAAACTGTAGATTCAACTGCAGGTGCTGTAGTAAATCAGGCTACTGAAGCTGTAAAAGAAGCTACTTCTAAGTAATCAGCTCCCATTTTTAGAAGATACGGCCCGCTCTTGCGGGCTTTTCTTTTTTATATTAAATCGTAAACTTTTCCCGGGTAGTTTTTAATCACACCTTTCAGTTCGAGGTTGAGCAGCAAAGAAGGTATTTTATTTAATTTAATGCCTGACCGAAAACAAATGGAGTCAATATCGGCTTTTGAATTTTCTTTTAGGAAGTCAACTAATAGCTGCTCATCGGCAGAGAGCTCTTCAAAAAGTTTTGCTTGTTTGGGTATCGATTTATGCTCTTCCTTATCCCAACCCATCAAATACTCAATATCTGCCAAAGACTGAATGAGGTTGGCTTTATTATTTCTGATTAAGGCATTGCATCCTTTTGAATACTCTTTATCAATATTACCGGGAATAGCAAAAACATCTCTGTTGTAGGAGTTTGCTAATTCTGCAGTAATCAGGCTACCACCTTTGGTGCCGGATTCAACTACAATAACAGCATCGGCCATACCTGCAATGATTCTGTTTCTTCTGGGAAAATTTTCTTTATCTGCTCTGGTTTTACTCATAAACTCACTCACCACAGCACCAGTAGTCTGCATTTTTTCTGCTGTTGATCTATGTTCTGATGGGTAAATGGTGTCCAGTCCATGAGCTACCACTCCCGTTGTAGGTATATTGTTTTTCAGGCTTGCTTTGTGTGCTGCAATATCAATACCATAAGCCAATCCACTAATAGTCATAATGCCTTTTAGCGCTGCCATTTCACCAATCAGATTTTCTGTAACCATTTTGCCATAGTCTGTAGCATTTCTGGTGCCGACAAATGCAATACATTTTATAGGGTTGAGGTTTGCATTGCCTTTAACATAAAGTAATATTGGCGAATCATTACATGACTTCAGTCTTTTTGGATAATCATCAGAGGTGAAAAATAGGGGTTTGATTTTATTTTTTTCAATGAAACATATTTCTCCTTCTGCTTTTTTCAGTGCTTCTACTTTTCCTTTTTTTATTTTTTCTGCAACAACCTGCCCTACATTCGGTATTTTAAGCAAAGCTTGTTGCTTTTCGTTAAAAACAGCTTCAGCACCTCCGCAATATCCTACAAGATTTTTTGCAATGACATCACCCACACCGGGCAACAAAGACAAGGCAATTTGATAGACTAAATTTTCTGTTGTTAATTTATTTTCCATTGTAATATATTCTGATTTGAAGGAATATTTTAGGTTTGTACCCAATCAATCAGAATTTGCAAAGAAAAACATGTTTGCCAAGAAAAGTATTTTGTTTATAATTTTTTTCATGTGTGTATTACTTTCCGCTAATGCACAGCAGTATAAAGTTATTGGGAAGGTTACCGATGAAAGCAGTGGATTGCCGGGCGTTGCCATTTATACTGATGAGAATCATGCAACCACTACTGATGTTGATGGTAATTTTCAACTACCATTAGAAAAAGGAAGTTGGGTGCTGAAAATGAGGCTGCTGGGATATGAAAATTATGAGAGGGCTATTCAGGTTGATACAACCATTGAAAACCTGCATGTAAAGCTAATTCCATTAAGAAAGCAACTGCAGTCGGTGGTAGTCAGTGCCGGAAAGTTTGAACAAAAACAAGAAGAGGTTACGGTATCTATGGAGACCATTAAACCTAAGAGTTTTGAAACAACCGGTGACAACAATGTAGAAACTGCCTTGGAACATGTGACAGGGTTGAATGTAAATGACGGGCAAGCAAATATTCGTGGAGGGAGCGGATTTAGTTATGGTGCCGGCAGCAGGGTGTTGGTGCTGGTTGATGATATGCCCATGTTGAGTGCCGATGCCAACGATGCCAAATGGAGTTTTCTGCCAATAGAAAATCTGGAGCAGATAGAAATTATTAAAGGGGCATCTTCGGCACTTTATGGTTCTTCTGCTATGAATGGCGTCATAAACTTCAGGACGGGATATGCTAAATCGGAACCAATAACAAAAATTGTTCAATATAATGGAATTTATGACTCTCCTCGAAGAAAAGAGATAAAGTGGTGGGGAAAAGCCACGCAAATGCTCAGTGGAGCAAATATGTTTCATTCACAAAAGTTTGGTCAGTGGGATTTTGTTGCCGGAGGACATTACCTGCTGGATGAAGGATTCAGAAAGGGAGAAACAGAAAAAAGAGCGAGAATTAATATCAATACCCGTTACAAATTTCCAAAAATTGAAGGGCTTGCTGTTGGCGTTAATGCCAATTATATGGAGTCTTTCGGAGGTTTGTTTATTATCTGGAATGATGATACTACAGGAGCCTATATTCCCAGTGGTGGTGTTGATGACTCCACTTCTACACTGAGCAATTACCATACAGTACGCTACAACATTGATCCATTTATCACTTACCATCATAAAAAAGGTTTTAGTGCAAAGTGGCGTTCACGTTATTTCAGAACATTAAATTATAATGATACCGATCAGGAAGCATTTGCCGATTTGTATTATTCTGAAGTACAATTACAGCAGCGTTTTGAGAAATGGAATCTGGTGCTTACCGGTGGAGGTGTAGTTACTGATGGTGGTGTGCGTAGTGACCTATATGGAAGCAGAAAAACATATAACAAAGCATTATATGCACAAGCCGATAAAAAGTTTTTTGACAGATTAAATCTTTCATTAGGCTGGCGATGGGAGCAGTTTCGTTTCCGTTACAGCAAAGCCGAATCCAAGCCTGTAGTCAGAGCCGGTGTAAACTTACGTTTATTACGTGCCACGTATTTGCGCAGTAGTTATGGACAAGGATACAGATTCCCATCCATTGCGGAAAAGTATGTTAAAACCAGAGTCGGATCAATTGTAATTTATCCAAACGATTCAATATTTTCTGAAAGCGGATGGAGTGCCGAGATAGGGTTGAGGCAGTTATTTGCTGTCGGCAAACAATTTTCAGGATATGTAGATGCATCGGTTTTTAGAAGTGAGTATAAGAACATGCTTGAGTTTGCTTTCGGAAGTTATGGAGATCCATTCAAAGATCCACTTTTTGGACTTGGATTTAAATCATTGAACATTGGTAATACACGTATAGATGGAATGGAGTTTGAACTTGGTGTGCAGGCAACAATTCTTAAAAAAATCAATCTTCAACTGGGTGGTGGCTACACCTATATTGATCCAGAATTAACTGACTTTGACTCATTGAAGGCATCAACAGGTACAGTGTCTTTTAACTTTCTTAAGTATCGGTACAGAAATTTGTTTAAGGGTTATGGAAGTGTAGGTTATGGAAAAATTTCATTAGCGGTGAATTGCCGATACAATAGTTTTATGGAAAATATTGATGTTGTATTTAATGAATTGCTTCCGGGGGTTAAAAGATATCGTGCCGAACACGATAAAGGTGATTGGATTTATGATGCAAACCTAAGTTATAAACTCAATCCTCAAATGGCGTTTTCTGTTATTGCAAGAAACTTGTTCAATCACGAGTACTCCGGAATACCATCACAGCTTGAAGCACCACGAATGTGGCTTTTTCAAATCATTATTACACCTTAATCTATTTGCCAAGTATTTTTTGTTTTATAGTCTTTGAAACGGCTTCACCAATAGAACTGACATGCAGCTTGTGATATATTTTCTTAATATGGCTGTGAACAGTCTCATAACTAATTGCTAATTCAGTTGCAATCACTTTGTAGGATTTGCCATTGACCAATAGCTCCAATACTTCTTTTTCGCGTTTACTTAGGTTATAGTTTTCATTTTCCTGATGATTGACAAAAGAGGCTGAAAACATGTTTAATACTTTTCTGGCTATAACAGGAGTCATGGGCGCCCCACCTAAATAGGCTTCATGGATTTGATTGATGAGCAAATCCATACTGGCATTTTTTAGAATATAACCATTAGCACCAGCACAAATCGAATCAAAAACCTTGTCATCATCTTCAAACCCGGTTAGCATCAGAATGGGTAATCCGGGGAAAGAGTTACGGATTATTTTTACAGTTTCAATACCGGACATTTTAGGCATATCAATATCCATCAGAATAATATCAGGCATAATTTCTTCAAGATGTTTAATGCATTCCACTCCAGAGTCGTAGGCAGCCACTAATTGTAACGAGGGGGTGTCCTGTAAAAGCAGTGATACAGATTCACGAATATTTTTATTGTCATCAACAATGATAACTTTCAGTTTCTTGTCGGTTAATGTTTTATTCACATCACAAATCTGATTCTTTTTTTTAGCCATTGCAATAACCAATTATGGTGAATTTAATTAATGTTTAAGTGAAATAGTGATTTTGGTACCGGTGTCCTGTGCACTTATGATGTTAAATGTAGCATTCAATTCGGCTGCTCTGGAAGCCATATTATTAATTCCGTTGCCGCCATTACCATTTTTTACACAATAACTACTTGCCGTACTGTTAAACCCAATGCCATTATCTTTAATAATCATTTCTAATACTCTGTTAAAGCTATTTAAAGCAATATCTACTTTTGTACAGTGGGAATGTTTTACAATATTATGGATAGCTTCTTTAAAAATTAAAAATAACCATTTCCGTTGGTGCATACTAAGCTTTATATTTTGATGGCTGTTAGATTGGAGGCTAAAATCAATACCCACCTCGCCAAGAACACTGGCGGCATAACTTTCTATTCTTAGGGTTAGGTTAGCAATGTTGTCATTAGAAGCTTTAACTACCCAAACAGCCTCACTGGTTTTTTCAATTATTTCTTTAGAAGAGCTCCTTATTTTTTCCAGGATGTTTCTGGTATCGTTAGTGTTGCTCTGACTGAGTTTTTTATCTGCAATCTGGCTATAAAGATGAATACTACCTAATGTACTGCCAATATCATCGTGCAAATCACGTGCAATATTATTGCGCATTTCTTGTAATTGTAGTAGTTGATTAATACGATAGCGGTGAATCATATAAATAATGATAGCTATACAGCAGATAATAATGAGATAAAACCAGATTGTTTGGGTGAACGGAGGCGTAATGACAATGGCAAGACTTTTAATATTACTTTCAATATTGTCATTGGTAACCGCCTTAACTTTTAGTGTATAACAACCGGGAGGTAAATTGGTATAGGTAATGAGAGGATTCTGTTCATTGCTACGCCAGTCAATGTCAATACCGGAAAGTTGATAGTAGTAAGTAATTTGTTCATTGGAAGTAAATATGTTAGATGAGACATATACTTTAAAAAAGTTTTGGTCGTATTTGAGTTTGATATTTTTAAAAAGAAGTGTGTCTGCGGGATTGTCCATAACCCAAAGCTTTGAGAATTGAATTTCGGGCTTTTCTTGCTGAGAAGAGAATTGTCCAGAATTAAAACTAATGAACCCGCCATTAAATCCAACACTTACCTCGTCAGGTAAAAATTTATTCTTTTTAAAAAAGTATCCGGTAATGTTTTGTTGAATTCCGTTGTTGGAATCAAATAGTTTAAATCGATTGGTTTTGGTATTATATTGCAAAATGCCGGATGAAGAGACAATCCATAATAAAGAATCTCCGGTTTGCGTCAACCCTTGCATTGAAGTAATATCTGAAAGAGCCATTTCAAATGGATTGCTTTTATTGTTCTTGTCGAAATGCACCAATCCGGCACCTTGAGTCGTTAACCAGTAGGTGCCATCATTATTCTCAACAATGTCATACACATTGGTGATTTTTAAAGCGTTATTATTAATGTTTTTTTGCCAGTTAGCGGGGTTTACGTGCCAACTTACTATTTTGTCATAGAATGGCGCATAGTCATCTAATGGGTCGGTATTTTTTAAATCTAAAAAAGATATACCTTTTGATTTGCCACAAATCCAAATGTTATTCTTAGAGTCAACAAAAATTTTGCGACTTAAATTGTCCAGACCCGCTATGGTCGAAGCACTGTCTTGAAACAGATAAAATAGGTTGTGTTTTTTCAAATCTATTAGCGCTATAAAATTTCCGTAAAATGAGGATAGCAATAGTTCTGAATTATTTATATTTATACTGGCTAGCGAGTTGATTGGTGAAGCGGATGCGTAATAGAAAAATAAATTTGAAAGATTCTTATGTAACTCAATAGGGTGGCATGATAAATCTTTTGTGTTGAACTTGAAAACAGTTCTGTTACTTCCAATAAATATATCACCATTTTTATTTTGAATTATAGAATACAATTCCTGTTTTTCGTTTTTGTAATAGATATCTTTAAATTTATACGATTCGTTTTTGGAATACCTGTAAAACAAACCACATTGGGTTATTACCAAATCCAATCCATTGTCTGTAATAATTCGATCATTAACTTTACAAGATGATACATTTTTTGGCACAGGTAGATATTCAGATTTAAACAGATTTAACTGTGGGTCGTAAACTAACAGACCATTTTCTGTTGCAATCCATATCCTGTTTCGATTGTCGCAGTATAAGTCATTCACCCTTGTGTTGATGATTTGTGTGAATGAAATATTCTTTAGAAATTTTTCGCTCTTTTTATTGAAGAGTAATAATCCTGAACTTTTGGTGCCACACCAAATGTTTTCACCATCAGAAGTAAGTGAAATAATTTCCTCACCACTGTTCTTTAATTTATTTGTTCCGTCAAAAACATAGAAATTTAATCTTTTGCCTTGTAGATTGAAGAGGTGTAATGCATTATCCCAGGCACCACACCAAATTTTTGAATCCGGGTCAATATATATTGTGTTAAAGGTATGTCCAATATCATCACCACTGTATTTTGTTTTTCCAATTTTGTCAAGCGTTTTTAGTGATTCCGTAATGCCTGCAAAAAAGGAAAGAGAATCTTTTACTGCAACTGAAAAGTATGTATTTTTAGAAAATATTTGTGGATTGACTTGCATTTTTGACAAAGCAAATTGTTGGAGTCCACCATTGTTCATCGCTATCCAAAGACAGTTTCTTATTCTGTCAAATACCAAATCATTGATATTGTCAACTCTTAGCTTGCTATTTTGCGTATTATAACTTTTAAATTGATTGGTACGATAGTCGTAGCTGCAAAAACCATTGGAAGCAGTGCCAATCCACAAAAGAGAATCATCTGTTATCTCAAGACAGGTAATGTTATTTCCACAAACGGAATTTGAATTTAGACGATACTGAAATATCTGGAAATTTCTACCATCGAAGCGATTCAGTCCATCTTTTGTACCTACCCAAATAAATCCGAAATGATCTTTTATAATACAGGTAACCTGATTGTCCGAAAGCCCGGTGGTGGTGGTGTAGCTTCTTAAATTATATACTAAAGAATCGGCATGGGCATTAAAGTATCCGAAAAGGAAAAGCAATATTGATATTGTAAATCTATACATTCAATGCCGGCTTGGTTTAATGATGTGACCAAAATAATGAAAAGAAATGAGTTTAATAAATGTATTGGCGAAGTAACCGTTAAAACAGTTGAAGGTTATTTTTTTGCAGGTACAGGGAAACCGTTGTTTAAAACTATTGATAAAATAGGTTATTTCTGTACACTGAATTTTTTGGTTGCTATTGATTTGTCAGAAAGTACTTTCAGCAAATATATTCCATTTGCTAAATTATTTATTTGTATCTGATAATGCAATTCGCCAGCGTTGAAGGATTGTTGTAGTATCAGAGACCCATGAATATCATAGATTTCAGCGGCAATTGTCGATTGTCCATTTTCAATAATCTTAAAAATAAGTTGCCCGTTATTCAGGTAGGTAGCCAATGCAATTTGAAATGGTATTTGATTTTGAGTATTAATTTTAATGGTTTTGCTCAATTGAAAATCTCCATTAAAATCAACTTGTCTGAGGCGGTAAAAAGATTCATTGCTTAGTGGTTTGGTATCTGCTGTACTATAATTTATCAGACTGTTAGAAAAACCTGCTGCAGGAATTCTTATTAACGGTTCAAAGGTCATGTTTGAGTTTGCTCTTTCGATTTCAAAATAATCGCTGTTAAATTCTGAAGCTGTAGTCCATTGTAGTTTTACTTCTTTGTTTTGCAAAGTGGCATTGAAATAAGTGAGTTCTACGGGCAAAGGGTTTTCACTGGAAGCAGAGGAAAGTGTATAGGGTCCAAAAATATTGTCAGGTGCTGTAGTTGCAATAGTACCTGCCGTTGTTGTACCGGTAGTGCCACCATTACCTAAATTATTCCATACAGTTCCAACAGTACGCCATCGTGCAACTCTTAAATCACCAAGTAAAGTAACACCACAACTGGTATTATCCCAAGATAGTGTAACATTACGACTTGAACTGCCTGAAATTTGGTTAAGTGTCCAGTATTCGCATTGACTGATATGATCTATAGAAGCATCACGGATATTTCCAATAATTACCTGAGGATTTGCTCTTTGATATTCTGCAACAAATTGACTTGTAGAAGAGGCACTCAAATAAATGTCATCAATAGCAAATGAAGGGTCAGCGCCAACGCCATCATCATTATTTTGCCATTTCAATCCTATTTTAACATTAGCATTGTTATTGGCGCTTGCAGGCAATGCAATAGTGTAGGCGGTCCAGTGACCTTGTCTGAAACCATTACAGGCACCACCACAACATGATGTTTTAGGCATATCGGCAATTTGCGCCCAGATAGCACCATCATAATACCAGAGTGTTGCATTGTCGTTAGTGCCTTCTCCAAACTCAATATAATTAAAACCAACACTTATAGTTGATTTTCCCGTACAGTTGATAGTGGGAGATTGTGCCATTCTGTTTGTTTGTGGACAGTATAAAATTCCACATAAACCACCTGCATCATAAGCTGCTCCACCGTTAGGGTTAAATACACTGGAAACATGCATGGTGTTGTTTCCGTTATTTGCAACGCCACAACCTCCGGCAGCAACACCACCTTCTGCATCACTTATCACAAATGGGTTTGGATCTGCGCCTTCAGGACCCATCACGTTGGCAAGCGTCCAACCTGCACCGGTATTAAAATTTTCTGTCCAAAATGTTCCACCTGCTATATCATTTCCAATGGCAATAGGACGGTAGTTTACATTTTTGCCCACCGGAAAAATAAATGCCTGTGATCCGTTTTTCTGAACAGGACCATTTACAAAACTTGCATTTGATGCACTTGTAGCTGTTCCACCATTTTCAACTATTAAAATATTGGCACCTGTTGAATTTATAATTCCTGAAATTA
Source organism: Bacteroidia bacterium (assembly GCA_037045145.1). Lineage (NCBI taxonomy): Bacteria > Pseudomonadati > Bacteroidota > Bacteroidia > Bacteroidia bacterium. Next base: position 966,116 of record JBAOIA010000012.1, on the reverse strand, counting down.
GGTTCAGATTATTATCAACTTTCACTGATTTCAAAAGAGTAAGGCTGTTGGAAGATTTATTCATCTCTAACTGAAAAATCTGTAACGATGAAAGTGGTGCAGTACCGGAAATTGATTGTGCATTACTACCACTGAATCTGTATTTGCGTGCATTAGCTGCGCCATAACTTGTGGAGCCATTTACAGTCATGTTTCCGAAAATTTCAAACCCTGTTCCAAAATTTCTGAGATTGCAGCCTCCACGTATTAGTACATTGCCCTGAACTTGTATGGGAGTAGCAAAACTATTGTCATTTAAAAAATCAACTGTTCCTAAAAGAGGAGCAAGAACTCCACCAATATCAAGATTTCCTTTTATGGTTGCAGTGGCTGTTGAGCCGGTAAATACAGAACCAATACCTGTAGTCCAAACGCCACCCGAAGTATTCATGATAGTGAGATTTGGATAAAACATATTGAGAGTTGTTAATGAAGGTGTAGTAACTGAACTTGGTGTTTTATTTAGAACCCAACTTGCAGTTGAGGGTATAGTGTTTATACCACCCTGATAATTGTTTTGCCAGTTGACAGCGTTGGTGTTTTCTGTTTTTACATAAGTGCCGGAAGCACCTAATGCCCAGGTAGCTCCGGCCAACCATGCTGCACTGGTTGAACTACCATCAGTAAAAGTACCGTTAACCTGCAAATCAACTCCTGTACCATTATTGATGGTTAATAAACGCGAATTATAATTAACGGTGCCTCCATTGGCAATTGTAGTTTCATCAATGCGCACATTGGCAGCAATGGTTACTGTATGTCCACTCCGAACGGTTATAGTTTTGGAGTAATAATTGGGTAGAATTTGTGCAGCCGACCAGGTGATCAGGTCTGGAGATGACTGCCAGGTACTCAAAACATTCCAAGCTCCGGATGTGATGCTTCGATAATGATTTTGAGAATCGTTGGCTTTGATGTTTACATCGTCTATTCGGGATGATCCACCCGAGGCTACTGTACTATTATTGACACTTGTGTTGGTAGTCATAATCCAACGGAAATAAACAGAGGGTTGATTTTCGCAAGCTGCCGGCAATGGAATATCTGTTATAACACCGGAAGTAAAATTATCGGCTACAACAATTGATCCGGCACCAGCTAATGCTGTCCATGTACCTGCAATGCCAATTTTATATTCAACTGCAAAGTTTTTGGGACCTGTAGCAGAGCTTCGTTGTTTGGACGAAAGTTCGATGTTAAAATATCCGGTCGTATTAATTTCAGCTTCCCAATATTTGGTACCGGAGCCATTATCCCAGCCTGTTGTCCATGCACTTTGTGTGGTGGCACCGGCATATCCATAAGCTACAACTGCAGTTCCACCTGTTGTATAAATTGTTTTTGATGCATTGGCCGGAATGGCAATGTCAACAATAGCGTTATCAGGATTGGTAGGAAAATTCCATTCTGCAAGTGTAAGTTGTGCTCTTACATTTGAAGTACTAAATAAAAATAACAGTAATGAGATAAAAGAGGTAGATTTCATTTGTTTTTAACCCATCTAGTTAAAATCAAAAGTACTTATTTTTAATCATTAAACAAAAATATTTTGAATTTACCAACGGAGTTTATCTACGGCATAAAGTTAATAAGCAATATAAGGCATAAAAAAAGCTGCCCTTTTAGGAGCAGCCTTTTTTTATTACACACACTTGTTATTTATTGTTTGATGAGTTTGTAGGTTTGTACATCTGTTTCAGTGTGTAAAATAAGCAGGTAAACACCCTGAGAATAAGAAGATAAATCTATCTGATTTTCGGAGTTGTTTATAGCCATTTTTACTAATACTCTGCCTTGCATATCTGTTACTTCAATGTTGGCATTTTTTAAATCATCTGGAGTGGTGATTTCGAATATACCGGAAGATGGATTTGGGAAAATGTTTAACTGCACCTGATTGTTCTGAGTTAAACTTTCCTGTGCACCTCGGCAATTTGTAGTTACAGATTTCTTAGCAGTACTGCTACCGCATAAATTCCAGATATTGCAAAGAACCAGTCCACCAGTGTTACCCCAGTCAACAGTGATTTCATGAGTACCCTGACCGCTAACAATTGTAGCACCTTGTGGAACCGACCAATTGTAGGTGACACCATCTAATGAATCAACACTGTAAATTACTCCTGTTGTATTGGCACAAACAATAGAAGGTCCGGTAGCAGTTTTTATTGAAGGCGCACCTTTCATTGCTACGGAGCGAATGGGTGTTTGAATACTGCAAATAGTTGAAGTAACTTTAAGCTGGAAGTAATTGAAACCGCCATTTGGATATGTCAATGTAATCTGATTTCCTGATTGCGAATTTACAGTTGTTCCTGCAGGGTAACCACTCCAAGCATACGTAGCATAAGGATGATTAGGAATGGCAGCATAAGTTTGTGTAAGTCCGCAAACTGCTGAAGTCTGACCACTGAAGCCTGCAATTCTACCGGGTGAATAATTTGTATTGACAAAAATTACAGTAACCTGATCTGAAAATACACAACCACCGTTTGACGTTGTCCATTCTAAAACATAAGGTTTATTGTATTGACCACTAAATACAGAGTTTGGATTGTTTGGATGAGCGATGTTTCCACCAACACCGGAAACGATAGACCATGAACCACTGCCAACCAAAGGAGCAGTAGCTCCTAATGTTGTACTGTTGACAGAACAAACAGCAGTATCAGCACCGGCATCAGCAAGAGAAGGGCTGTTTTCATCTACCTGTCCATTACAATTGTCATCAATTGCATTACCACAAATTTCAGTAGCACCTGGATTGACAGCAGCATTATTGTCATCACAATCTGTGCTGTCTGCAACATAACCTGCCGGAGGTGTTGGGTTGTTATCCACCACAAAGTTATTTATATCACCATAGGTGTCAGCATCAGCATCGGCATACCAGGTGTTGCTGCCGCAACCTTCATCAACCTGACCATCGCAGTCATCATCAATACCGTTGCCGCAAACTTCAGTGGCACCCGGATAGATGGTATTGTTATTATCGTCACAGTCGGTGTTGTTAGAGACATAACCTACAGGAGCAGTACAAGCCTGAGTGGTCACTGCGGCATCGCCATAACCGTCACCGTCAGTATCGGCATAGAAAGTAGTTGTCACACCCTCATCAATCTGACCATTGCAGTTGTCATCAATACCGTTACATACTTCAGTAGCACCGGGATTGACAGCAGCGTTGTTGTCATCACAATCTGTGCTGTTGGTAACATAACCCGGAGGAGGTGTAGGGCTTGGAGAGGTAATGGAGTTGTTGAGATCACCAAAGGTATCACCATCAGTATCGGCATAATAAACGTTAACGGCAAGAGAAAAATCATCAAAGCCTATGTCGTGTGGTGCAGTGCGTGTCTGGCAATCAATATCTGTAGTAATATAGGCAGGTGGTGTTGTTGCTGTTCCATCTAATGAAGTAGAAGCAGAGGTAGCATGTAAATTATTTGCATTATTTACAAAATGCGGATCGGCAAATTGAGAGTTCACATCAGAGTTGGGATTAATTGTCATAGCTGCCTGCCATGCTGCCTGAGTACTATACATTGTAGCAGTTGCCATAAAAGGTGCGCCATTGGCTGTGTCAGCTACATAATAGTTGTTGTAGTCTGAAATTGAAGTAGCAGTTCCATAATTGTTTGTGTTGCCTGTAAAGAAACTGGTATGCGTTGCAACCCCTGTTTGTCCGGTGGTGAAATTTGCAAACACATTATTTTTGATGGTGTATGTTTCGTCATTTGAAACCTGAAGGCATAAGTTGGAAGCATTGGGGAATGTGCTACCGTCAATGCTTACGCTGTTATTGTATAAATCAACAGTTGCCATACCTGACCCGTCAGCATCAAAAGCAAACCCTCTTGCAGCAACCACTGAAGTAGGTACACCTGCATAGGTGGTTAGGATATTGCTGATGCTGTTATTATATATGTTAAATCCGGTTAAATTGTTACCCCATCTGACACGCATACCATCAACGGCATTGTCAACGATTATTTGTGAGTTGATACGTTTGATGTTACGGATAATATTATTATTGATTTGATATATACCACCAGTTGGTACACCATCAATAAGAACTCCCTGAATGGCAATGGTAGAGGTGGTAGTTACATTCTGTATTATAGTATTTCGCATGATAAAGGCTGCTTCTCCAGTAATCCAAACTCCATAATTATTTAGGTTGCTTATGATATCATCAGGTGTATTGGGGTCACCAATATAGTTAAAGGTGCTGCATGAAGAAGTGATAAGCTGATTACCACTTTCAGCAACACCATAAAATGCTCCATACAATCGAAAACCATAATTACAATCTTTAATAGTAATATCGCGCCATGTATTATATGAATTGTTTGTGTTATTCCAGCCACCTCCGGTAACTACTGAATACATACCATGTGCATTGCCATAGGTGCGATCGAGGTCAACAGTTATTTTATCATATAAATTATGCTGTGCGCCTTTGCCTTCAGCCATATCAAACTGTAATAGGCCATACTCCACTACTTGTGGTGAGCCATGGCTGATTAAATTAATATTACTGACAGTAGTATATGATCCACAAACCCCAAGAATTGGCTCCATATCATGATTTAAAGCAGCAAGACCAATAGCAGTTCCAAAGGCCATAACCGGTGTACTGGTTATGCTTGAACCACGATAAGCCAAGGTAGCGGGTGTACCAATTTTTGTGATAGTAAGCGTGTTGATGCTATCGGCATTGGGTGTTGCCACAAAAATTGGGAATATATTGCTGCCGTTTGCCGCGGTGGTATCATATTGTGCATCGGTAAGATTCAGTGTTACTGCACCGTTAATTCCACGATGATTAATATCAGCAACAGCTTGGGTTAAACTGTTATAAGTTTGGCCAACACCTACGTTATAGGTTCCTGCAGGAATTGTTGAAGGAGCGCCCGGTGTAAATCTGAAGTTGTAAGCAGGCCATCCGCTAAAAGGACTTAGCATGTGGTGGCTTAGCGTTGATGAACCGGTTATGGCATCAATAAAATTGCCGTTACCTCCTAAGCCCCATTCAATTCCAATAGCAGCACCAGTATTGGTTTGTGAACCAATAATGTTTAAAGACCCGTAACGGAATTCAATGATGTTGGATGTTTCATATAATATGATCTGGCAATTCATGCGCACATTACTGCCTGTTACACCTGTACCTGTTGGGTAATTGGTGTATTGAATAGTAAATGTTTGACTGCCGGGTGTACCTTGCAATTGATATAAAATGTCGGATGATGCATCGTCAGTTAAATCATCATTGGCCCATGCCCAAAGAGTTTGATTGGGAGCAGTATTAGTTGCAATAAAAAAATGACCCGCTGCAGGATTGGGAGCAGGTGTATCAAACCAAGCCAATCCATTGGTGTTTAAACTAATGCTTGAAAAAGTACTGTCACCATACCCAAAGTTAAAGCCAATAGGTATTCCGGTTTGCATAGTATTGTCTCCGGTAGCCGTTGAAGAAGTTGCTCCACCACCAATGCTTATTGGAACATAGGCGGACTGAAAAGTTGATCGCGTAAACGGAGGAGTTTGCGCTTGTAACTGCAGGCCTGTCATTAGTGCAAATAGAATGAAAGCCATTCTTGCAAGTTTGTACTGCACATAATTTTTGTTGTTTCTGTTTTCCATAATAATTGAAATTTGATTTTAGTAGATTATCAGCCACCAAAATTATGGAGGGATTAAATGCCGGTCAATCACCAATTATGGTGAGTTTAAATGAGTACATTTTATAATATTTCAAGCTGATTATTCGATTTCGAAGCCGAATATTTTAAACCTATGGAAAATTAAAAGCAAGAAAAAGCAGAGAGCATTAGCGAGCTACAATGCGGAAAACAGTATTTAATCAGAAAAATTATTATTGAAAGTAAACTGTCATGTAAAAATTAAAATTCAATACCTGATTTAGTGGTGAATAATAATTTTTTGTGGTTTTGATGTAATGTTTTTATGACCTGAATTAAGTCGAACAAAATAAATTCCATCACTCAAATTACTTATATCTGCAAAGGTTTCATTATTTGTAATTTGCAAACTAAGCAATTGTTTTCCCATTACATCAGTTATATTTAAAACATTACCAAATTTAAAACCATCATCAGCTATTTTAACAACAGAAATTTTCAAAACTGTAACAACTACAGAAGATAGAAATAAAAAAAGAGACTGCCTAAATTGGCAGCCTCTTTTATAAGATAATATACTAAAAAATTACTCGACAACAACTTTTATTTGTTGTGTAAACTGATTTGCTTTAACACGAATCATGTAAGCACCTTTAGCTACATTCGTTAAATCGAGCTGCAAATTATTGCTGCCTGCAGTTACAGTCTGAGATGAATTCATGATTGTTCTGCCACTTAAATCAATTACCGATACTGAAGCATTGCTCTTTTCAACTGCATTGAATTCAATATTCAACATGCCTGCAGTAGGGTTCGGATAAGCAGATAATGTACCGGCATCAACTTGCTGTGCTTCTTTACAGCCGATATTTACTAAATATGCTTTAGAACCTTCACCACAACTATTGCTGGCTTTAACAATCACAGTACCGTTGCCTGTACCCCAATCTAATGTCAAGGTATTGGAGTTGCCACCACCGGAAATATAGGTAGCTACAGGTGATGAAGGATATGTCCATGCCAGTGTATAAGAACCGGTAGTATTGCTCACATTAGCAGTGAATTCAATACCTTGTGTATTGGCACACCAGGTAGCAGGGTTAGCAGTTAAGGCCACCGGAGTATTAGGTGCACCTTTAACGGTGATGCAACGTGCTGCACTGGTGCCGCAACTGTTGCTGGCAGTTACACAAACAGAACCTGTAGTGAATGAGCCATAGGCAACGGTGATGGCATTTGTGCCGTTACCGGAAATAGTTCCTGGAGCAGTCCAGTTATAAGAAATTCCCGGAGTGGAAACTACACTATACGATGCCGACTGACCGCACAGACCATTGGAGGGTCCTGTAATAGCAAGTGGTCTTGCAGGAAGTCCCGGAGCCACAGTTTTGCATTTAGGAGCAGACGTCACACCACAGGCACTGGTAACAGTTACACAAATGTTGCCGGCACTATTAAATGATGGGCCGTAGGTAACATTGATACTGTTGGTAGTAGAACTTCCTGTTGCACCTGCAGGCAATGTCCAGGTATAGTATGAAGCACCTGCAGAAGGGGCAACGTTATAGCTGATGACACTTCCTGGGCAAGCAGTGAATGTTCCGTTGATGGCATTTAAAGCAGTTGACGAAGCACTGATGAGCATACATTTTGCAGGAGAAGTAAAGCAAGTTGTTTGTGCAGAAACACAAAGGTTACCACCGGTCCAGGCAGGCCCGAAGTTAACGGTTACGGTAGTGCCGTTACCGGAAACGGTAGCATCACCAGTAATACTCCACAAGTATTGAGAGGCACCAGTTACAGCAGCAATTGAATAAGTGTTGCTACTGTTTGCACAAGCATTTGCAGCACCAGAAATAGAAGCCGGAGTACTGATTTTATAGCGAACTTTTTGAATCTTACGAAGTGTAGCACCACAGCTGTTGGCAGCCTGTACTCCTATGTTATAGAATGAAGAGTTTGTAGTTCCAAAAGTTACCTGCACGTTGGGGGTTGGCGAAGTGAAAGGTGAAGTGTTAAGTGGATTACCGTTGAAGTATGTACCTGATGGGCCATCCCAAATATATTGTGATGCATTGGCAACTACAGGAACACTAATGGATGCAGTAGAGCCCGGGCAACCATTAGCTGGCAAACCGGTAATAGGTGGAACAACTACAGCATGCGCAGGCAGAGAGGTTTTTACGGTGATAGTAAGACTAACACAGGCAGAATTACCACAAGGACTTTCGGCACGAACAAAATAGTTAGTTGCCGCAGCAGGAGAAACAGAGATGCTGTTGCCTGAGCCAACAGGAGTACCACCACAGGATGCACTGTACCACTGCCATGAGGCACCGGTACCAAGGCTTCCGCCATTAACGGTTAATGTAGTATTGCCACCGAGGCAAATTTCATTGAATACGGCATCGCTTGAGATAGATGTTGGATCTGTGCTTGGTGTTCCTAAGTCATCAGCCATACCATTACAGTTTTCATCAATACCGTTACATACTATTTCAGTAGCACCTGGATGTATGGCAGCACTGGCATCATTACAGTCAGTATTGTCGGCAACGTAACCAGATGGGGGTGTAGGGTTGTTGTCCACCACAAAGTTGTTTATATCACCATAAGTGTCGCCATCAACATCAGCATACCAAGTGTTGCTACCACAACCTTCGTCAATTTGACCATCGCAGTCGTCATCAATACCATTGCCACAAACTTCAGTTGCACCGGGGTAAATAGTATTGTTTGCATCATTACAATCGGTATTGTTCAATACATAACCAACAGGAGGTGCACAAGCTGAAGAGTCAACGGCAGGGTCGCCAAAGCCGTCACCATCGGCATCGGCATAATATGTTGAGTTTACAATGTTGTCATCAGTCAGACCATTGCAGTCATCATCAATGCCGTTGCAAATTTCTGTTGCACCGGGGTGCACAGCATTGTTGTTATCGTTGCAATCAGTATTATCAGCTACATAACCTGCAGGAGGAGTACAATCCTGTATGGTGTTAGCAGCATCACCAAAGTTATCATTATCAAAATCGCGATAGTAAGTTTGTAATGGTATGGTATTAGTGGTAACAGATGCTGATGTTGCAGTACAACCATTGGCATCAGTGATGGTAACACTAAATGTAAAGGCAGTATTTACTACTATGCTTTGTGTTATTTCTGCATCACTCCAAAGGTATTCGTTAGCAGTACTTGAAGTTAGTGTGACATTACTGTTGGCACAAAATGTTAAAGGGCCATTAGCAGAGATAGTTGGAGTTGGAGGCAATGGGTTAACAGTTACAGAAGTTGATGCAGAAGTACTACTACACAATGCTGCATTGTAAACAGTTACCACAAAGTTGCCTGTTGCACTTACTGTAATAGCCTGTGTAGTTTCACCGGTACTCCAGAGGTAGGAGTTTGCAGCATCGGCAGTTAAAACTACACTTCCACCCTGGCAGAATGTTGTAGAGCCTCCTGCTGTAATGTTAGGAACCGGTGGTGTAGAAAATATGGTGTTTGCACTATTAACACTGCAAGCACCTGAAGCACCAAAGGAAGCTGACTGCAGGTAGTAAGTTCCTATTCCTAAATTATTAAAGCTAACAGTTGATGCTGTAGTTTGAGGAGCACCAAAAGGGCTTCCGTTTTTATACAACTGTACGGTGTAGTTGGCCAAACCGTTTGATACGGTATAGTCGATAGTACCTAAGCATGGTGGAGCTTGTACGGTATTGTTGATGGTAATTGTATTGGAACAATTTTCAGTATATCCTGCAGTCAGACGGTAAGCGCCAAATGTGCTAAAGCCTGGAGTTAGTCTTAAAAAGTATTTACCAATCACAGGGGTATTTACCACAAAGGAATTAGTTGGGTTATGCCAGGTTCCTGAAGCAATGGCGCTTGCAGCAGTATCAGTATAAAGTGCATAATTGATATATGGATAATCAGCATTAAAATGATTTTGTTCCAATTCTCCTGTAATGGTCATTGCTCCGCTACCGTCATATCCAATAACCCACCAGTCTTTATTATCATACTGATTATTGTAATAAAAGTTGAGGTGACCGGTTGTAGCTGTATTTGCCGGAAGTAAGGTAGGAGTTATAGCAAAGTTGTTATCGGCAGTGTTTTCTACTGTAAAGTTCATTGGATCTAATGAGGTGCTTAGCTCATAAGGAGCAAATTCATTGTTATAAAATGTTCTGATCTTTATATAGTAAGTACCGGCTGCAAGATTATTCACTGTGAATGTTGCAGAAGTTGTTGTGTAGCTGCCACCAAGACTAGTGGTACCATCATTATCATACAATTGTGCATAAACATTTTGTCCATTTGCAGATGAAATAGTCCAGGAAAGTTTGCCATCAACAGGAAGTGTCAGGGCATAATAATCCAACGTGTCATCAAGGTTATTGTAATAATAGCCGATGTGACCTTGCACGGTTGTATTTACTGCTAAAGGCAAGGCTGTTGGTTTTGAACCGTTTGGTTCTGTATCATTGGTGTAAACTGCCGGTGATAGTGAGTTACTCAGAGTATAAGGCGTAAATTCATTAGAATAAAAGGTTTTTATTCGAATATAGTAGGTCCCTGGTGCCAGTCCATTTTTGTTAAAAGTAGCAGTAGTGATTGTATAACTTCCCGCTAAATTAGTGGTGCCATCGCCATCAAATAGTTCAGCATATATATTTTGGCCATTATGAGAAGTGATGGTCCAAAATAATTGCCCATTAGCATTGGTGGTAACGCTATACCAATCATAGGTGTCTATGTTTCCGTTATAATGATATCCAATGTGTCCGGTAGTAGAATCATTTAAGTTCAACACTGTTGCTGAAGTATAAACATCGTTTGGAGATGCATCATTTGCTTGTACTGGAACAACTAAATTGTTTGATAGTTGATAGGATGCAAATTGATTGGAATAAAATGTTCTGATTCTGATGTAATAAGTACCTGGAGCCTGACCATCTTCTTCAAAAGTTGCAGAAGTGGTTGTATAACTTCCCTCTAAAAAGGTGGTACCATCTCCATCAAACAATTCGGCATAAACATCTTGGCCATTATCAACTGTCAGGGTATATTGAATCTTACCGTCAGCGTTAGTGGTTACTTTATACCAGTCATAGGTATCAACGGCTCCATTATAGCGAAAGCCTATATGTCCCGTAATACTTCCATTGAAAGGCAATGTTGTAGCCTGTGTATAAACATCATTTGGGAGTGGGTCGTTGGCATTTACAGGAGGTGTTAATATGTTTGATAGCGTATAAGCAACATATTCACTGTTGTAAAAAGTAGAAATTCTGATGTAATAAACTCCCGGTGCCATGCCGTCTCGTTGAAAGGTGGCTGTTGTGGTTGTATAACTTCCGGCAAGTTGAGTAGTTGCATCGCCATCATAAAGAATGGCGTAAACATTCTGCCCGTTGCTTGTGATAGTATAACTTAACTTCCCATCTTGAGTGACTGTAACTGAATACCAGTCCGAAGTATCTTTTTGATTGTTGTAGTAGTAATTAACATGTCCGGTAGTGCTGCCATTCAATGCTAACACGCTGGCCGTGGCCGGTGTGCCATTGTATTCAACGTCATTGGCTAATCCTGTTGTGGTTAGTGATGCCGTTAGAGTATAGGTGTTGGTTTCTGATAAATAGTAATTATATACGCGAACATAGTAGGTTCCTGCAGCCAACCCATTAACCGTTCGGGTTAAAGTTCCGTTATGATAGTTATTAAGCAAACTGGTAACGCCATCATTATCGTAAATCTGAATATAAATGTAGCTGGAGAAAACGCCTTGAATATTCAGATTCCCGTCTTCAGGTATGGTTACAGAAAACCAGTCTGATTCAGTTAATGTAACCGTTCCGGGCATGCCTGTGTTTAGTGTTAGAACATTTGCCTGAGCTTTACTGTCATTAGGCTCGGTTTCGGCCATTGCTATTCCTGTAAGGAAAATAAATAGCCAGATAAAATGGAGTTTGTTTACTTTAAGTAATCCAAACAACCAATTTGTTTTTGCGATTTTAGTTGTCATAATAATTTGGTTTTAAAATGATTATTAATTTATTTTCTGTATTATGTTGATTTTGCAATAATCTAATATTATATAGCATAAGTCAATCACCAATATTGGTGATTTTTGCATTTGTTCAATAAATAATAAGTGAGTATAAATTTTTTGTCCTTTATGATTTTTGTGTTACAAATATTTCATCAAAAAATATTTAATGTAAATACCTAAAATATAGTAGCCATAACTTACTTATCGTTTAATACATCAAATTGAGTATTGACTTTTGTGTAAAGGTTAAAAGATTGGAATGATGGATACTTATTGATAGATTTACAGCATCATTGTAAATGATGAGAAGGTTTGTAAAATTTATCCTCAGTAGCATTTGTTTTATTTTAATACAACAATGCCATGTTAAAGCACAAACGGCCATTAACGACAGTATTAAACATCGGATAAACAGCAGTGCGAATCTCAGTGACCAGTTGCATGATATTATTTTATTGACATCAAGAAGTTATGCGCTTTCATTAGACACATTTTACCATTATATTGTGTCAGGAAGACAAATTGCATTGCCCGGGTCAACTGAATATTTTCGTTTGGAAAATGCTTATGTACGATATTTATCTAAGCGAGATAATAGTGAGAAAGCATTAAATTTAGTGGACAGTTTGTTGAATATAATTCCTCAAACAGAAAAATTTTATGATGCAAGGCAATGGCTCATCAATAACAAAGCCGCTATTTTTATTCGTACAAATAAACAGAAAGAGGCAATTGAATTAGAGCTAAAAGTTTTAAAAGATGCTGAAGGTGCGAGTGATGCCATGTGGATTTGCAGAGCTTATGTGGGTCTTGGCTGGGCTAATTTGGAATTAGGAAAATATGATGATGCCATAAAATGGCTTACAACCGGCTATCTGAATACTCCTGACAGTTTGCTGTCGAGAAACAGTTTTTTATTTTCAAATTTAGCTTCTTGTTATAATAACATTAACCAGTCTGACTCTGCATTTAAGTATATAGAACTGGCATTAAAGTATGGTTCTATGGATCAGAACCTAACCCAATTGGCCAATTCGTACAGTATTCGTGCTGATATGTATATCAATGCAAAAGAACACCAACTTGCAGAGAAAGACTTAGAAGAAGCCATAAAAATCAGGCAAAAAATCGGAGATAACTTATACGTTATTGCAGACATGGCACAGTTGTCGTTTTTTTATGCATCCATAGGAGAAACTGATAAAGGAATAGCGATAGCCAATAAGGCTATAACAATTGCAGAAGAATTAAAAAGTGTTTCGAAGCAGATATTTATATACAATGCGCTGGCAGAAAATTATAAAGCTTCCGGACTTTATCAAAAATATGCAAGTGTATTAGAGAAAGTGATGGCATTGAAAGACACCTTGTCTGACCAAAACTCTACTGAAGCTATTGCCCGTTTCGAAGCAAGATATGAATTGCAAAAAAAAGAGAACATAATAATGCAACAACAATTGAAAATTACCAGAAGCCGTTATATAACTATTGGTTCGTTGTTGTTGCTTACATTAATTGCACTCACGTTGGGTCTGTGGTATCGAAACAGGCAGTTGCTCAACAACCGTAAAATGGAAATGGATTTGCTGGAACAGAAAGTGCAATCAAAAATTGATGTCAAACAGGCGCAGGAGAATGAACGTAAACGAATAGCTGCCGATTTACACGATAATCTGGGTGTTTATGCTGCAGCTATCACTCATAATGTGATTCAATTGAGAGAGCAGTTTGCAAATAATGGTGTTATTACCGAAAACCTTGAGGCGAATGCACAAAATATGGTTTCTCAACTGAATAACACAATTTGGGTTCTGAAAAATGACGATCTTCGATTGACACAATTAAGTGATCGTTTAAAGTTATGGATGCAACGTCTGATGAAAAATTATCCTGCTATCAAATATAGTTTTAGTGAGAAAATAATTAATGATTTTACATATACTCCTGCTGTAATGTTAAACTTGTATTATATTTTAATGGAATGTGTAAACAACAGTCTAAAGCACAGCGGATGCACAGAAATAAATATTTTATTCAACAGTCAAATCAGAACAGTAATTGAAGTCGTTGATAATGGCAAAGGTATGAGCGAGCCGGTAAAATCAGGAAACGGATTAATTCATATCAAACAACGTGCAGCGGAGTCGCAATGGCTGGTAGCGTGGGTTGTTGGAGATAGCGGTGGTACGAAAGTGATTTTAACAGATAATACAAAATAAGTATTGTGAGCAAATTGTTTATTTCAGAGTTTTACACAAGATGAAAATAGCACTGGTTGACGACAACTTTTTGAATCAAAAATATTTCCGCGAAAAAATCGCAACTTTTGGAGATATAGAGTTACTGTTTGTTTCCAACAGTGGTGATGAGTTTTTAGAAAAAATGAAAGGCCTTCCAATGCAACAATGGCCGCAAGTGGTTTTTATGGATATACAAATGCCCGGTTTAAATGGTGTTGAAACTATTCAGATTGCAAAAGCATTATATGCATCCATTCATTTTATTGTGCTGACCGTTTTTGAAGATGACGATACTATTTTTAATGCCATTCAGTCTGGTGCATCAGGATACCTTCTCAAACATGAAAACTATGTTACCATTAGGGAAGCTATTAATGAGGTATTGGAGTTTGGTGGCGCACCTATGAGTCCGGCTATTGCCCGTAAGACATTAAAACTTTTAACACAAAAGGATAAGATTACTGAGAGTAAAAGTTCAGTTATTGATACGCTTTTATCAGACCGCGAAAGGGAAGTACTTACGCATCTGGTCAATGGTTATGATGCCAAGCGAATAGCTGAAATAACAGACATCAGCACCTTGACAGTTAGAAAACACATTGCTAATATTTACAACAAACTGCATGTTAACTCTAAAGCGCAGGTAATTTCAATGGCACACAAAAATAAATGGTTTAATATTTTTTAAAAGAAACTATTCAGCTTCGGCCATCACTTCCGATACTTCCGGAATCATTCGTTTTAATAAATTTTCAATTCCTGCTTTCAGTGTTAATGTTGATGAAGGACAACCACTGCATGAGCCTTTTAAAACAACAGTGACAACACCATCTTTAAACGATTTAAAATCTATGGCACCGCCATCACCTTCTACTGCCGGTCTCACAAACTCATCGAGCATATTTTTAATTTTATCTTCAATGATTGCAGACTCTGCATTATTTTGCATGGGGTGTTTTTCCTGTGGAGTTAATATAGCTGAAGTAACAGGCTCTTTAACTGCTTCAGTTTCCTGAACAGGGTTTTTAAGAAATAATTTTTCACCACTGTTCAGAAAGCCTTTAATAAACTCACGCAGGATATTGGTAATTTCATACCAATCAATATCGGCTTCTTTCGTTATGGTAATAAAATTTGCAGTTATAAAAACAGACTTAATTCCGGTAAAGTCAAACAACTGATAGGCTATGGGGCAATCTATTGCTTCTGCTTTTGATTTATATTCAACAGTACCTTCAAAAAGCAACAACCTATCGGCAACAAACTTAACGCTGTTAGGATTGGGTGTTAACTCGGCATAAACCTGATGATTTCTAGTTGACATGAATAGTTACTTTTGCAATTAATTTACGAAAGTAAACATATTCGACTTAATTTAGTTTAAAATTTACAGTTAAAATAATGACAAAGACCGATTTTTTGGTGATAGGCAGTGGAATAGCAGGACTTAGTTTTGCCTTAAAAGCTGCCAATCATGGTAAGGTAACCATCATCACCAAGGCTAATGAAGATGAGTCGAACACTAAATACGCCCAAGGAGGCATTGCAGCCGTTTTACCCGAGACTAAAGATGACTCTTTAGAACATCATGTTCAGGACACATTAAGTTGTGGTGCGGGATTGTGTGATGAGAAAATTGTACGCTTGGTTGTTGCCGAAAGTGGCGAACGTATAAAAGAACTTATTGCCTGGGGAACAGAGTTTGACAAAAATAAAAGCGGCAGTTTTGACTTAGCCATGGAAGGTGGACATTCTGCACATCGTGTTTTACATCATAAAGACATTACCGGACTTGAAATTGAAACCAAACTTCTTCAGCAGATTCATCAGCATCCAAACATCACATTACATACACATCTTTTTGCGGTTGACATTATTACGCAACATCACATGGGTGTCATTGTAAAAAGAAACACACCCGGAATTACCTGTTATGGCGCATATATTTTAAATACTAAAACCGGTAAGGTAGAAACTATTCTTTCAAAAGTTACAGTGATGGCAACGGGTGGAGCAGGACATGTTTATAAAACTACTACCAACCCCGTAATTGCAACCGGTGATGGCATTGCTATGACCTATCGTGCCATGGGAAAAGTAAATGGTATGGAATTTATTCAGTTTCATCCAACGGCATTGTATCATCCCGGAACCTATCCTTCATTTTTAATTTCAGAGGCTGTACGTGGTTTTGGAGCAGTGTTGCGCAATATTGACGGGAAAGAATTTATGCAGCAATATGATGAGCGTGGATCACTTGCACCACGCGATATCGTTGCCCGTGCTATTGATAGCGAGATGAAAAAAAGCGGTGACGATTATGTTTGGCTCGATTGTACTAAATTAAATATGACGGAATTTAAAAAACATTTCCCAAACATTTACAGCCGTTGCCTGTCATTAGGCATTGATGTTGCTAAAGAATGCATACCTGTGGCTCCGGCACAACATTATTTGTGTGGAGGAATAAAAGTTGATGAGTTTGGGCAGTCGTCTATTCAACATCTTTATGCTATTGGAGAGTGTTCGTCAACAGGTCTGCACGGAGGAAATCGTCTGGCATCAAATTCATTGCTCGAAGCTGTTGTGTTTGCTCACCGTGCTTATGTGCATGCCTCAGAACGTTTGGAGTTTATTCATTATAACGAACACATTCCGGAGTGGAATGCCGTGTCACCACGTGATGCAGCAGAAATGGTGCTGATTACGCAAAGCCGCAAAGAGTTGCAGGAAATTATGAGTAATTATGTTGGTATATTCAGAAGCGATATGCGACTGAAACGGGCACTTGAACGTACACGTCTTCTATACGAAGAAACAGAGGACCTTTATAACAGATGGGAAATTTCTCCTCGTATTTGCGAATTGCGCAATCTCATCAATGTAGCCTATCTGATTATCAAAGCTGCAATGGGAAGGACGGAGAATAAAGGGCTGCACTTTAATGTGGATAACTAACTTTATTTCTTCTGCCGTGACTTCTATTTTTGAAACGCAATTAGATTTTGAAAACACAGCACTTGAAAGTTTTAGATTTCAGGCGCAAAACAATGCCGTTTATCGAGACTATCTTAAATTGTTAAACGTCAATCCACAGAAGATAGAAAGTGTTAATAGCATTCCTTTCTTGCCAATAAATTTTTATAAGACAAAAAAAATAGTTACCGGAAATGTTGACTCAAGTACTATAGTTTTTTCTAGCAGCCGAACTACAGGATCAGAGCCATCACTGCATTATGTAAACGATATTTCATTATACGAAAAGGCTTTTACAGAAACTTTTAATCAGTTTTATAAAAACGCAGACCAATGGTGTATTTTAGCTTTATTACCATCTTATTTGGATCGCGAAGGATCATCATTGGTATATATGTGTAAACATCTTATTGACAAAACAGGAAAGAAAAGCAGCGGATTTTATCTGAATGATTTCAGAAAATTAGCAGACACCATCACTGTCAATGAACAAAAAGGAATTAAAACTTTACTAATCGGTGTTAGTTTTGCCTTACTTGACTTTGCCCATGCACATCCAATGCCACTAAAAAACACAGTCATTATGGAAACAGGTGGTATGAAAGGCCGCAGAAAGGAAATGATCCGGCAGGAACTGCATAACATCTTGACTGAGGCATTTCATCTGAAAACAATTCATTCAGAGTATGGAATGACAGAACTGCTTTCGCAGGCCTATAGTAGTGGTAACGGCATTTTCCATTGCCCACCCTGGATGAAAGTTTTTGTGCGCGACAACAACGACCCGCTATCAGAAAGTTTACCCGGACAAGGCGGAATCAACATCATTGATCTTGCAAATATTAACAGTTGTTGTTTTATTGCAACACAAGACATTGGAAGGGTTTATGCTGATGGGACTTTCGAAATTCTCGGTAGGTTCGATAATGCAGAAGTCCGTGGATGTAATCTTTTATTTGAATAACTATTTTTGCAAAATGGAAAAAGTGACCAACCTCGATTTTATTAAGGGATTCAGTAAAGGCGATATGAGCCGTGTAAAAAAGTATATCATGATGTATATACATAGCGCTGATGAAGAAATGCCTGTTATAGAAAAATCTTTTCAAGAGAAAGATTATAAGAAGTTAAAAACGTCTTCTCATACCCTAAAGTCAATTGCCGGTTATATGGGAATGGACCATGCACAACAACTGTTAAAAAAGATTGAAGACAGTGCGTCAAATGAGAGTGTTACTGAGCAGATGTCTCAGGATATTGCAATGCTGAAGGAGATGATAACTTTATCAAAAGCTGAACTAAAAGCATTTATAGATCAAAATTAATTTGTATTCTTGTCATGCTAATACTACTGTCATAATATGTCAAAAAGCTCAACAACAATATTTATCATTGATGATGACCCAATGATGCAAAGTATGCTTAAAGATCATCTGTCGGCAATGTCAAACTTTACCATTCACACTTTTGCTACAGGTGAAGAGGCATTGGCTTCTGGCCAGCTGGTTCCTGATATAGTTTTCCTTGATTACAACCTCGATTCTAAAATTGCCAATGCTATGGATGGAATAGATGTTTTAAGAGAGATAAAGTCAAAATATCCTGCCACAGAAGTTGTTATGCTTTCCGGTCAGGATAAAATTGAAGTGGCAGTGGACACCATGAAATATGGGGCATTCGACTATATTGTAAAAGGCGAAAGCGCATTCTATCGTGCAGAAAAGACAGTTTTCAATCTTTTTAAACTGTCGCAATTGAAACGGAATGCCGGTATGTACAAGGTTTTAACAATAACTTTTGGTGTAGCCTTTCTGATTATGATTATTTTGGTTATCATTCTAATAAGTAAAGGGATGATTTCTGATCATGTGGGTTGGTTTTAGCATTTGTAATAAATGAAAACAGTTCTCGCTTTTTTATTGATTGTTTTTTTGACCTCATGCCGAAAAGAAGAAAAATTCCCTATTGAACCTGTATTAACATTTAAGTCTGTTGATTTTTATGAAAAGAACAGTTTTTATTTAATTACATCTTTTACTGATGGTGATGGTGATATTGGGCTGAGTGATGCAGACACATTTCCACCTTTCGACCCTGCCAGTCATTTTTATCACAATTATTTCTGCGAATATCAGCAACTGATTAACGGCAATTGGACTCCCGTTAACTTTAATATTCCTTATTACTACCGTATTCCAATACTTACACCCAAGCAGCGTAATAAAAATATTAAAGGAGATATCAGGGTTGATGTAAAAAACTTCTTGAGCTTTTCCACTAATGGTGTAGCAGATACATTTCGTGTTGAGGTTTCTGTTGCAGACCGTGCTTTACACGAAAGCAACAAGATAATGTCTGATATATTTGTTATTTATAAGTAATGATTTTTTGAGGTTTCTTATCTGTGTTTTAACTTTTATCAGAATCTTTAAATTAATTTATCAAACATCAGTTTAAATTGTGGAGTGAATTTGAATAAATAAGCTTACTATTGTTAAAACCTGAATTAGTAAGAATTTGTTGGTATTAAAAGAACAAATAAATTTGACACACTAACTTCAATGTCTAAAGTACAAACTGAATACACCAAGCCATTTTACATTTTTTTTATTAATTATGCCCATGGGTATTAGTCAAGGTTTTGTAACAGCCACATTACCTTACATACTCACACAAAACAATTTTCCTGTTTTTTACATGACAACATTCAATGGGTGGACACATGATAAATATGGTAGTAGATTTATGCTGATTGCAGAGGCTCTCATCGGAATACTTGTTGTCTTGATTTTTTTCTTTGTCTTTAAACAATTGCAAAATAAAAAATTGGTTCTGGATAGAATTGAATAACATTCTGACTTACTGATGCTTTAGGATTTCTTCTTGCTGCATAATTTTTGAGAGTATTCGTTAGAATCAGTTTCATTATTTAAAGTCTAATTATATTGTAGCAATAACCTTTGGCCGATACTTTGATTTTTTTAAATATTTAGCTTTGGACAGTGAGCTTTGATGGTTATTATTGTGTACACTTTAAGAAGAATAAGTAGATAATTTCATATATTTGACAGCTAACACCACTAATTTTTATATTAATATTTGTAGATAAATACAGAAATAACAACTTCACACTTAAGCATGTCAAACATCAGTTTAGTAATAGAAGAAAGAGCTGCAGAAATCGGAAATTTTTTGGTTGGCCGATTGCTCCCATTTCGACAGAAACGAATGGTTGGACCGTTTATCTATATTGATCATATGGGTCCGATTAGAATGAATAAGCGAAGCAATTTTGATATTCTACCTCATCCACATATAGGCCTTTCAACACTAACATATTTATTTGAAGGCAATATTATGCATCGCGACTCTATAGGTAACGAGATAGAAATAAAACCCGGGGAGGTCAATTGGATGACTGCCGGTAAAGGAATAGTTCATTCCGAACGAACACCGGCAGCACTACGCAATTCTGAAAAGCACTTGCATGGTCTTCAAATTTGGGTGGCATTGCCAAAAAAATTGGAAGAAATGGATCCTGAGTTCTATCATGTTTCTCAAAATGCAATTCCATGCTGGGATCAGGATGGTCTTCAAATCAAATTAATTGCAGGCGAAGCATTCAATCGAAAATCTCCTGTACCTGTTTATAGTAAGCTATACATGTTAGAAATAAAAAGTAATCAAAGAAAGAAAGTTTCTATAGGAAATTATTTGTTTGGAGAGTCTGGTTTATACATTCTCGAAGGGGGCATTGAAAGCGAAGGTAATGTTTTTAAGCCCAATCAAATGTTGGTGACGAGAGAAAGCAACTTGTGCGAATTCAATATTCTTGAAAAAAGTACAGTTTATATTTTCGGGGGTGAACCACTTGAGGAAGAGTGTTTCATTGACTGGAATTTTGTTTCATCAGACAGAGATTTAATAGCAGCAGCTAAAATTAAATGGAAGGAACAAACTTTTGAAAAAATACGTGGCGAGACGGATGAATTCATACCTTATCCTATGCTTTCTGCAAAATAAATATTAATGAATTATTACAAAAGTCGTAAATGAACCACCTTCCACATCTGATTGTAGATTTAGCTCTTGTATTGTTGGCAGGATCAGCAACCATTCTGCTTTTCAAAAGAATAAAGCAGCCTCTTGTACTTGGATATATCATTGCAGGATTTTTAGTTGGTCCTCATTTCAAGCTTTTTCCAACAGTTATTGATATTGAAAGTATTGATGTTGTTGCAGAACTTGGTGTAATATTCTTGCTATTTGGATTAGGTCTTGAGTTTAGCTTTAAAAAGTTGATGAGAGTCGGTGGCTCGGCATCCATAACTGCATTTGTCGAAATTGCTTTTATAACGATTGCCGGTTTTCTATTAGGAAGATGGTTGCAGTGGTCAGTGATAGACAGTTTATTTCTTGGGGGGATGTTGGCCAGTTCGTCCACTACAATCATCATCAAAGCATTTGATGAACTTGGAGTAAAAACTAAACAATTTGCCCGTGTTGTTTTTGGGGTATTAATAGTAGAAGACATTGTAGTAATTTTACTGATGGTATTACTTTCTACTATTGCTGTAACAAAGCAAATTGAAGGTGGTGAAATGATTTTTATTGTCCTCAAACTCTTGTTCTTTCTTTCACTGTGGTTTATCATGGGTATTTTCTTGATTCCAACATTACTGAAAAATGCAAAGAAGTGGTTAGACGATGAGAATTTGTTAATACTCTCCATTGGGCTTTGCTTGGGAATGGTTGTACTAGCTGTACAGGCAGGTTTTTCTGCCGAACTAGGGGCATTTATAATGGGAAGTATCCTGGCAGAAACCACTTCCGCTGAAAAAGTAGAACACCTTACCAAACCAGTGAAAGATTTGTTTGGCGCAGTCTTTTTTGTGTCAGTAGGTATGATGATAGACCCGCAAGCCATCATTGATCATAAATGGGCAGTAGTTGCAGTAACTCTTCTTACACTTTTTGGAAAAATTTTAAGTACTTCAATAGGTGCATTAATTTCAGGGCAGCCATTGAAGCAATCACTTCAGGTTGGTTTTAGTATGGCGCAAATTGGAGAGTTTGCTTTTATTGTTGCTGCTTTGGGAGCATCTTTAAAAGTTACTTCTGATTTTCTCTTTCCAGTAGCAGTAGGGGCATCAGCTATCACCACATTTACCACCCCTTACCTGATAAAATATACAGAACCTATCTATAAACAGATTGAAAAATTGCTGCCTACAAGATGGGTAGAGAACTTAAACAGACTTTCATTTGGAACTCAAAAAATTCAATCAGCAACAGGATGGAAAAGTTTACTTGCAGCTTATAGTAGGATTGTGACGATAAATGGTATCATCCTCTTGGCATTAGGACTACTTTTAGATCGGTTCTTAATTCCATATTTTAACACAATTCAGATTAACGAAAGTGTCAAAGCTTTTGCTGTTCCGGCAATCTCATTGGCCGCTGGTGCTCCCTTTATTTGGGCTATTGTGGCGAGAAAGCCAAATCATCCGCACTATAAGAATTTATGGTTAAGTAAAAAAGAATTTCGCACCGGTCCATTATTAATAATTGAGTTGACACGGGTTGCAATTGGAGTTGCATTGATAGCCGGATGGGCATTGTACTTTTTTAAACCAATTATAGCACTCTTAGTAGTTTTGCCTTTAACCCTAATCATATTCAGAGTATTTGCGATATATCTTCAAAGATTTTACAAAAAAATAGAAGGAAGGTTTATTACCAATATAAGTGAAAGAGAGAACATAGAGTATCATTCTACTTCTGCCAGCTTAAACAGGAAAAATTCAGAGGTGCAAAGTTTTTTATCACCGTATAATGCACATATTGTTCAACTTGAGGTTCCTGCCAATGCTGCTTTTATCGGTAAAGAACTATGGCAACTTGCATGGAGAGAAAAATATGGTGTAAACATAGTTTACATCAGAAGGGGGGATAAAATTTATCATATTCCTGGTCGTAATCAAATATTATTACCTTTTGACGAGGTAGGCGTTTTAACTACAGATGAACAAATACAAGTGTTCAAGTCAGTCTTTGAAAGTCCGGTAGTAGATGACACAGAACATACATCACTTGATGACATTGGTGTTTTTCAATTGACAATAACTGAACATCATTGGCTCAACGGAAAATCAATTCGTAGTTCAGGCATCAGAGAAAAAGCATTAGGTCTTGTAGCAGGAATAGAAAGAAACGGAGAACGAATTTTAAATCCTGACTCAACAATGATATTTCAAACAGATGATCTAGTCTGGATTGTTGGGAATGTTAAAAGAATGAAAGAACTAAAAATTTAATGACCGTGGAAAAATTAATTAATTTCGAAAGTGTATTTTAATTAATTGCTTCAAATTTTTATAAACAACAATAATGTATTTTAATATACACCAATCCATCAAATGATTTTACTACAATACAACTGTGCCTCTCGATGGTTTTAAATATTCAAATTATATTCTTGTCCATAAACCAAGCTCTTTCAGGAAGCCTGTCTGATTGCTGTTTTCGAGTTCTTGTATTTATCAATAAAAATTAACCTATTGCTCAAGAATCTAAATCACCACATTAACAATTCTTCCCGGAACTACAATAACTTTTTTAGGGGCATTACCATTTGTCCATTTTTGCATCTCTGCTGAAGCCATCACTTGTTTTTCTATTTCTTCCTTGCCAATACTTAAAGGTAACTGAATTTTAAATCTTGTTTTTCCATTTACAGAAACCGGATAATCAAATTCGTTTTCTATTAAGTACATTTCATTCCATTGTGGGAAGGTTGCACCGGAAACAGTGGTGTTGTGACCAAGCAACTGCCATAATTCTTCTGCAATGTGTGGTGCATAAGGAGAAAGTATGATTGCTAAAGGCTCAAGCACTTCACGTTTATTGCATTTTTGTTCCGTTAATTCATTCACACAAATCATGAATGTACTCACAGAAGTATTGAACGAAAATTTTTCAATATCTTCCTGAACTTTTTTTATTGTTTTATGAAGTGTTTTTAATTCAGATTTTGTTGCAGCTTCATTACTTACTTCAAATTTACCATTGTTATGATACAGTTTCCAAAGCTTTCTTAAAAAGTTAGATACACCAGCAATACCATTTGTGTTCCACGGTTTGCTTTGTTCCAATGGGCCCAGGAACATTTCATACATTCGTAAACAATCTGCACCATAATTTTCACAAATCAAGTCAGGGGTTACAACATTATACCACCGTTTACTCATCTTTTCAACGGCAGTTTCACAAATCAGTTTTCCATTCTCCGTCACAAATTCAGCTGTTGCAAAGTCATCTCTCCAATTTCTCAGACCTTCAATGTCAACTTCTGTGTTGTCCACCAAATTAACATCAATATGTATGAGTGTAGTATTGTAATTAGATTTTAATCCAGACGAAATAATTTTATTGCTTGCAACTTCGCGATGCACCATACATGAGGTGCCTTGTATCATACCCTGATTGATTAACTTTTGTGCAGGCTCGTCAATGTTTATGTGTCTTAAATCTTTTAGTGCCTTAGTCCAAAAGCGTACATACAACAAGTGTCCGGTTGCATGTTCGCTGCCACCAATATAAAGATCAACATTGTTCCAATAGCTCAATGCCTCTGCAGAGGCAAAAGCATTGCTGTTGTTTGCATCCATATAACGCAAAAAATACCAACTGCTCCCTGCCCATCCCGGCATGGTTGTGGTTTCTAAAGGAAACAGATTTTTGTATTTCCAGTTTTTGGCTCTGGCCAATGGCGGCTCACCGGTTTCTGTTGGTAAAAATTTATCTACTTCCGGTAGCACCAGAGGTAATTCATTCTCAGGAATAGCTACCGGAATATTGTCTTTATAATAAATCGGAATGGGCTCACCCCAATAACGCTGACGGCCAAATACAGCATCACGCAGACGATAGTTTGTTTTTCCTTTACCCAGATTTTGTTTTTCTATTTCCGCTATGCATCGGCTAATGGCAGTGCTAACATCCAAGCCATTTAAAAAATCGGAGTTAATTAATTTTCCTTCTTTAACATCCCATGAGCTTTTGCCAAAGTCATGTATTACAGTTGGTTCTATTACTTGTGGTTTATTGAGGTCAAAATGTGTTGCAAAACGATAGTCACGTTCATCATGCGCAGGAACAGCCATCACTGCGCCAGTGCCGTAACCGGCAAGTACATAGTCGCCAATCCAAACTGGAATTTTATTTCCTGTAAAAGGATGAATGGCATAGCTACCAGTAAATTTACCACTGATTCGTGTAACATCAGACTGACGTTCGCGTTCGTTGCGGTTTTTTGTTTTGGTAACATAATCCTGCACTTCTGCACGATGTGTTGGTGATGTGATTTTATCAACCAACTCATGTTCCGGAGCTAAAGTTACAAACGAAACACCAAATAATGTATCGGGTCGTGTAGTAAAAACTTCAATGAATTCATCAGAATCCTGCAAAGCAAATTTGATGGTTGTTCCGACTGATTTTCCTATCCAGTTGCGCTGTGCTTCTTTCAATGAATCGCTCCAATCAATATTTTCTAATCCTTGTAACAAACGTTCAGCATAGGCTGTAATGCGCATGCTCCATTGTTTCATCAGTTTGCGTTCTACAGGATGACCACCACGCTCACTAAGGCCGTCCTTTACTTCGTCATTGGCCAATACGGTGCCTAAAGCAGGACACCAGTTTACATAAGCTTCGCCAAGGTATGCAAGGCGATAAGCCATCAGTATTCCACTTTTTTCTGATTCATTAAAGTTTTTCCATTGTGCTGCAGTAAATATTTCTATCTCATCGTGAACAGCACTAATATCTTTGTTGCCGTTTTTTTCAAATTCTACAATCAGCGTATCAAGTGATTCGGCACGATTGCTTTTATTATTATACCATGCATCGAACAGTTTTAAAAAAATCCATTGTGTCCATTTATAGTAGGAGGAGTCAGAGGTGCGCACTTCTCTGTCCCAATCAAAAGAAAAGCCCATCTTATCCAACTGCTCACGATAGCGATGAATGTTTGCTTCTGTAGTAATAGCAGGGTGCTGCCCAGTTTGTATTGCATATTGTTCTGCCGGCAATCCAAATGAATCATACCCCATAGGGTGCAATACATTAAAACCTTTCAGTCTTTTATAACGCGCATAAATATCTGATGCTATATATCCTAACGGATGGCCAACATGGAGCCCGGCACCGGAAGGGTAGGGGAACATATCCAACACATAAAACTTTGGCTTGTCTGAATTATTCTCAACCTTAAATGTTTTGTTTACAGCCCAATATTGCTGCCATTTTTTTTCTGTTTCCCTGAATTGATAGTCCATTACTTGCGCTCTGAAATGATGCGCTAAAATACTGAAATACTGATGATGTTTGTATTGTTTATTAACTTAAAAAGTCACGCACGGTGGCAAGCATACATTCCGGGTTGTCGGCATGAACCCAGTGTCCGGCGTTCGCACAGGTTTTTATTTCTGCTTTCGGAAATAAGTTTAAAATTTCCGGCTTATCATCATCGGTAATGTAATTCGATTTTTCTCCTCTAATAAATAGTGTCTTGCCTTCGTATTTTTCTTCTGAAGCAATTCTTTCGCCTACTGAATCAATTTTTTCTGCAATCACATGTAGATTAAAACGCCATTGCAAGCGGTCGCCTTTCCAATATAAATTTTTAAGCAAAAACATTTTTACTCCGGCATCATCAAGGTAGCCAGATAAAATATGATCGGCCTCTGTGCGAGTGTTGACAGTATCGAGATCAACAGCCTGAAGTGCTTTAATTATCTGCTGATGATGTGGCGCATAATAGCGAGGTGCAATATCAACAACTATCAAAGATTTTAATATTTCCTGATGCTTCAATGCTAACTTCATAGCTACTTTGCCACCGAGAGAATGTCCCATGATGGTTACATTTTGTAAATCATGTTTAAGGATGAATGCAAAAACATCATCAGCCATTGAATCGTAATCAAAAACAGAGTTGTGTGGCGAGCTTCCATGATTTCTTAAATCAACAGCATAAACAGCAATATCATTTTCAGTTATTTGTTTTGAAAAAGATTGCCAGTTATCATTCAATCCGAACAAACCATGTAAGATTATTAGCGGTTGACCCTTACCAATGCTACGATAAAATAAATCAAGCGACATTATTTTCTGATTACTGCCCCCAGGTTTTTCTCAAAGGCTTTTTCAATCTTCTGCATTACTGATTCTATTTGTTTTTCAGTTAAGGTAGCATCATCATCAGCCAAAGTAAAACTCAGTGCATACGATTTTTTCCCTGCTTCAATTTTTTCACCTTCATACACATCAAAAATGTCAACCTGTTTCAACAATTTCTTTTCTTGTTTTAAGGCTAAATCTCTCAGGTCGGCATAGTTGATTTTCTGATCAAGCATCAGCGACAGATCGCGCTTTACCTCCGGAAATGGTTGTGGTAATTTGATTACTGTTTTATGTGACAAACTTTTTTCCAGCAAAATATCCATATTCAGTTCTGCAATATAAACAGGTTGTGCAATATCAAATTTTTTCAACATTTGTTTCTTTACTGAGCCAATGAATCCAAGAGTTGACTGTCGTTGCATAATGTTTGTATAGGTTGAAAACAAAGCATGACTATCCTGCACCCAATTTAAATGAGAAGTCATACGTGGCATTACCAGTTCTATTGCTTTTTCTGCGACTGATTTAATATAAAACAATGACGATTCTCTTTCTGACTTATGCCAATTAGGCTCATTTACCATCCCTGTCATTGCAACAACTAAATTGTTTGTTTCAGAAAGTTTTTCTTCATGCTGAAGATAAGTCTTGCCAAATTCAAACAACCTCAAATTACTATTTTTTCTGTTTATGTTGTAACTTATGGTGCTCAGTGTAGATGCAAGCATGTCAGGACGCAATATGTCCAGCTCCTTGCTTAAAGGATTTAAAACTTTCACAGCTTTATCACCTGTAACTGAGTGTGAAGAAGATACCAATGAATTATTTATCATTTCAAAAAAGCCTATGGCGCTCAGATGTTGTGAAATTTTATATTGCAAAGCGGGTTTTCTGTCGGGCGTGTGACTTGAAAATGATAAACCTGTTTTTTCGTTTAACGGAATGTGGTGGTAGCCATAAGTCCGCAAAATTTCTTCTACTACATCAGCCTGTCGTGTAACATCGGTTTTATATGTCGGTATGGAAATGGTTGCACCATTTGCATCACTGCTTTTGATGCCAAAGCCACAAAACTCCAACACAGAAAGCAGCATGTCATTACTAAAATTAATTCCTGACAGTTTATTTATTTTTTCAAAATTTACGTCTATGATACAAGGTTCTACAACTTCAGGATATAAGTCAATAACATCGGAAACAATTTTTCCTCCGGCAATTTCTTTTATTAGCAAGGCTGCACGTTTTAATGCATATAGCGTTCCGTTGGGGTCGGTTCCTCTTTCAAAGCGAAAAGAAGATTCTGTCTTTAAACCATGATATTTTGCCGCTTTTCGAACCTCGGCAGCATTAAACCAGGCACTCTCTAAAAATATTTGTGTGGTAGAAGCGGACACACCGGAGTCGGTGCCACCCATCACTCCGGCAATACATAACGGCTCTGATGCATTGCAAATCATCACTTCATCACCAGTCAGTTTTCTTTCAATTTGATCGAGTGTGGTAAATGCAGATGCCTTACCTGTTTTCTGTACAATAATTTTTCCTTTCACCTTTGCTGCGTCAAAGGCATGTAATGGTTGCCCGGTTTCAAACATCACAAAGTTGGTTACATCAACAATGTTGTTAATACATTTAACGCCTATTGACTGCAATCTGCTTTTCAGCCATTCAGGTGATTCACCAACTGTTATACCATTAATGGAGATACCGCAATATCTTTCACAGCCTGAATTTTTATCTACAACTACGTCAATTCGCAGCGCGTTGCTATCAGGTGCAAAAGCACTCACATCAGGCATGTTAAACTGTGCTTTAGCAGAATTCTTATTTTCTGCTTTTGCTCTTGTATTGATTACGGCAGCAAGGTCGCGTGCAACACCACCATGTGAGGCTGCATCAATACGGTTGGGCGTTAAACCTATTTCAAAAATGTGATCCTGTTTTATCTTAAACCATTCTGCCGCGGGTGTACCAGGCACTGCATTGGCATCTAACACCATTATTCCGTCATGTGCGTTTCCAAGTCCTATCTCATCCTCCGAACAAATCATTCCTTCGGAAGCCTGCCCACGTATTTTGGAATTTTTTATGTCGAATGGTTCACCAAAGGTTGGATACAATCGTGCACCATTTAAAGCCACTAATACTTTTTGTCCTTTGGCAACATTTGCTGCTCCACAAACAATTTGCAGCGGCATAGCTTTACCTACATTCACTTTAGTAACACTCAATCTGTCGGCATCAGGATGTTTTTCTTTTTCCAGCACTTCGCCAACTACCAATCCGCGCAGTCCGCCTTTAATACTGTCGGTTTCTTCCAGCGACTCCACTTCAAGTCCACTGCTTGTCAGTAAATGTTCAATTTCTTCAGGTGTTTGTTGCAACTTTATGTAGTCCTTCAACCAGTCGAGCGATATTTTCATTCTTATTTTTAATGAAAGTGAAAATGCAAAAATAAAATTATTCGGGCAGACAAAAATAAACCGCAGTTCATTCTGCTAAAGGTCGCTTCCAAAACCACTGTTATGCTGATGGTCTTTTTTGTCTTGATCATACTTGCTGCAGTCTGTTTCTATACTCAGCGGATGTTCAGGCTTTTCAAAATCACCGTTGAACAAATTCAGGTCTTTATCGGCATACGCCTTTTTCATATACGATGCCCATATAGGCAACGCTGTATTTGCACCCTGCCCAAGACTGGTAGTTCTGAAATGTACGGAGCGGTCTTCACAACCAACCCAAACACCTGTAACCAATGTTGGTGTTATCCCCATAAACCATCCGTCACTTTGATTTTGTGTTGTTCCTGTTTTTCCTGCTATTGGATTGGTGAGTCCATAACGGAAACGTAGCCTTGCACCGGTACCACCTTGAACCACACCTTGCATCAGATTCAGCATCAGATAAGCTGTTTCTTCACTGATGGCTTCAACCTTTCGTGGCACAAACTCTTGTAAGACCATACCGTTTTTGTCTTCAATGCGTGTAATGTAAATGGGCTCTGTCCACACACCTTTATTGGCAAATGTGGCGTATGCACCACACATCTCAAACAGCGATACATCAGGCGTGCCTAAACAAATGGAGGGCACTTCGTCAATAGGTGAGGTAATACCCATTTTCCTTGCAATCTCAATCATAGGCTTTGGGCCAAACTGTTTCATAAGATATGCCGACACGCTGTTCACCGACTCAGCAAGAGCCTCTTTCAGCGTCAGCATACCACCATATTTTCCATCGCTGTTCGATGGGCTCCAGTCAGGCTGTCCGGGTATTGGAATAGTCACACGCACATTCGGAACTTTAAAACATGGAGAATAGCCTTCCTGCATGGCCAGTGTATATAAAAACGGCTTAAATGTTGACCCCACCTGTCTGCGGCCTGCCTTCACGTGGTCGTATTTAAAGTAGCGATAGTTGTTTCCGCCAACCCATGCACGCACATAACCTGTCTGTGGCTCAATACTCATCACACCGGTTTGCAAAAACATCTTGTAATACTTCAAAGAGTCAAGTGGACTCATCATAGTATCTATATCACCCTTCCACGAAAATACGGTCATTGGAATCTTGGTTGCAAAATTCTCTTTTATCTCCTGTTCACTCATGCCTTCAGCTTTCAGCGATATATAGCGGTCGCTTTTCTTTATTCCATCTTCAATAACTTCCGGATGCTGTGCCCATGGTACTCGACCTTTCCAGTGCTGATAAAAAGCCTTTTGCAACTCTGTAAGGTGTTCCTTCATCCCTTCTTCTGCATATTCCTGCAATCGCGAATCTATTGTAGTGTAAATGCGCAAACCGTCACGATACAAATTATAGCTGCTGCCATCAGATTTTTTATGTTCCTTACACCATTTAACCAATTCTAATCGCAAGGTCTCCCTGAAATAGGGTGCCAGTCCGTCATTATGATCCTCTGCCCTGAAATTTAATTTTATCGGCAACTTCACTATTGAGTCGTATTCGGCTTCAGTCAAAAATTTATACTTCTCCATCTGGCTCAACACGGTATTTCGTCTAACCATAGCATTTTTGGGGTTACGAACCGGGCTGTAACGTGTAGGTGCCTGCAGTAAACCTACCAGCATAGCCGACTCTTCCACCTTTAACTGCGAGGGCATCTTATTAAAAAAAGTCTTTGCTGCCGATTTTATTCCATAGCTGTTGTGGCCAAACTCAACCGTATTCAGATACATTGCCATAATTTCTTGCTTGGTGTAATTACGTTCTAATCTAACGGCAATAATCCATTCTTTTACTTTACGTAAAGCCAAACGCAAACCACTTTCATTCTCACGGGGGAATAAATTTTTAGCCAGTTGTTGTGAAATGGTACTTCCTCCTCCTGAAGATTTTTGTTGCAAAATCACCGTTTTAAAAAACACCCTTGCCAATCCACGCATATCCACACCACTGTGCTCTTCAAAACGAATATCTTCAGTAGCTTTCAGTGCATCCACTGTATTTTCGGCAAGTTCTCTGAAGTGTATGTTGGAACGGTTCTGAATGTAGTACTTACCCAACAAAACATTATCGCTTGAAATAACTTCCGATGCCAGGCTACTGTTCGGATTCTCCAGCTCCTCAAAAGTAGGCAACTCACCAAACTTACCCATATTTACAGCACTCAACACTATCACAATAACTGCAAGAGGCAGCAATGCAAGCATCCACATCAGCAAAATAAACATACGGAAATTCCCGCGCTTTTTCTTATTGGCCATATTCCTCATTCTGTCAGAACCGGCAAAACTAAACTTTCCACTTGTAACTTAACGCCAGCTGTACGTTTTTATTCAAACAACATCATCAACAGCTGCAAGGAAATTGAAGAAGAGTATAATAATAAAAAGCAAATGAACTGAATATTCATTGGAATATTCAGTTCATTTGCTTTAAAAATTAAATTGCGTTCTTGAATAGATTACAACAATTTGTTTTAAATGAAATTTTATTCAACAACCAACTTTATGGTTTGTGATTGATGAGGAGATATAACTCTTATGAAATACAGTCCTGCTGTTGGTGGAAGAGAAATTAATTGACTAGAATTAATAATCCTTC
This sequence comes from Bacteroidia bacterium, assembly GCA_037045145.1. Taxonomy (NCBI): domain Bacteria; kingdom Pseudomonadati; phylum Bacteroidota; class Bacteroidia; species Bacteroidia bacterium. The sequence continues at coordinate 933,900 of JBAOIA010000012.1, read as the reverse complement.
TACTAACTAGACTTCCTTCTGAAGTATATAATTCAATTGTAAAATCCGATCTTATATCTTCAGGTAAATGAATTGTAATAAAATCATTTGCAGGATTGGGGTATATAAAAATATCCTCTTGTTTCTCATTAAAATTTGAAGCAGATAATTTACATGCAGGAATGTTAAATGAATGAGTTGTTGTAGCACTGCCGCAGGTATTATATGCCATTAGCTGGACAGAAGTTGTACCTGATGCAAGCCAGTTTGCAGAAATTTGATTAGTATTATTTGGACCTTGAATAGCAGCATTTATAGCAGGAGCAATTTGCCATTTTAGGTTGTAATTACCTGTAAGATTATTGATATTGCTATTAAACTGAATACCGGTTGCAGGTACACACCATGTGCTTGGAATACTTGAAATTGCACCAGGTTTACTGGGGGCACCTTTCACAGTTATACAACGTGGAGAACCGGTGCCGCAATTGTTTGTTGCAGAAACACACAATGATCCTGAAGTGAATGTTCCAAAATCAACAATAATAGAATTGCTTCCATTTCCGGTTATTACAGCTCCTGATGGAGCAGTCCAATTATATGTTGCTCCGTTTATAATTGGGCATGTGTATGTTTGTGAAACATTACACAATCCAGTAGTGTGGCCTGTAATTGAAGAAGGTTTTTCAGGTAATCCTGATTTAATGGTTTTACATTTTGGCGGAGTAGTTGTTCCACAAATCGTTGTAGAAGACACACAAATATTACCACTAGCTACAAAGTTAGGTCCGAAGGTCACCGTAATACTGTTTGTTGTTGAAAAGCCGCTTACTCCTATAGGCAAAGTCCAATTATATGTTACAACTCCAGGTTGTGACGGAACGCTATATGTTAACATTGAATTTGAACAGGCAGTAAAAGTTCCTGATGGCGCATAAGCGGTTGTTTGAGTATTCTTAATGTTGATGCATTTTGAAACCGTAGTGTAACAACTTGTTTGTGCTGCAACACATAATGTACCACCAGACCAATTGGGTCCAAATGAAACGGAAACAGATGTGCCATTACCACTTACTGTAGCATCACCAGTAATTGACCATTGGTATGAAGTGGCGCCCGTTACGACATTTGTGCTGTAATTTCCATTGGTATTGGCACATGCTATTGTTAAACCATTTATTACAGAAGGTGTTGAAATTATACCTCTGACTTTTTCAATTTTGCGTAATGTAGTTCCACATGGATTTGCTGCCTGAACACCTATTGTGTAGAACGATCCAGATGGAGCTCCAAATGTTATTTGTACTGTAGGTAATATACTAGTATATGGAGACGTATTTAAAGGGTTTCCATCAAAGTATGATCCGACAGGTGCATCCCATATATAATAAGTAGCGCCAGCAACAGATGCAATGGATAGATTCGCTGTTGTTCCATTACAAATATGAGTTGGCATTCCATTAAATGGTAATGTTACATTGGCTGATGGAGGTGCAGTTAATGCCTGAATAGTAGCTGTTCCTGAAACAGTGCCACTCGTACCTCCTGAACTTACTGAGGTTAATTGATAATTGGTTGTAGAAGTAGGGTTGACCCAAATTATTTCAGGATTAGCAGCTGTAGTGAAAGGTCCAAATACGGTAACTCCATCAGTATAGCTAAAGTCAAAAGGTCCATTTCCGATAAAATCAATTTTAAGTTGAGCTTGTCCTCCATTACAAATGGTTGTGTCTCCGGAAATAATAGCAGAAACAGGTGTAGTAGCTACAGTAACAATCATTTCATCATAGTTTGAACATGAGCCCATAGAAATGGTCCAACGTAATGTGTTAGCACCATTACTTAAATTACTGACACTTGTATTGAATAGGCTAGAATCAGCAAAAGTGGCAGTTCCTGAAACCAATGTCCATAAACCGATTCCAGGAGATGGGTTATTGCCGGTCAATGTAGTGTTAGGTTGAGAAATTGACTGATCAAATCCTGCATTAGCTGTTGCAGGTGTGCCTATGGTTAGGTTTAAATAGTCATTCCTCCAGCACACTTCATAATTAAAGTTATTATAAATATACCCACCAAATTCTAATTGTACACTGCCCGCCATCACATCACCTATTCCAGGATAATAAATTGCATTAGGGTAAGATGGATCATCAAAACCTCCATCACCGGAAGTGAACCAATAGCCACTCCCCTGACCATTTAATGTTGCTTGATCACCTGTACACAACACTTGGTCTGTACCTGCATTAATATCATTCACAAATCCATATATATGCGTATAAGGAGAAAATGTTTCACCAAATGAATTGTACACTCTCACCCGATAATAGCTGTGCTGAGGTAATGGATTGGATAAGGTTAAGGATGATAGTGTTGCCCCTGAAACAGGATTACCATTTTGATCTTGCCATTCATAAGAGGGAGATGGTGTTCCTGTTGTAACCACAGACAATGTTACCGGCTCGTCATTGCATAATAAATATCCACCGGCATGAGAGTAGTTGGAGATAACCGGAATAGTTTGTGCAGGAGTTACTGTACCATGAATAATAACTTGATAAATGATAGCAACATTGTTTAGGCCTCCTGAGCAGCCAATTGTGAATGTTACTGGTGTAAGTGAATTAAAATCGTCAATATCCCAAGTATGGGTTGCCGGTACTGCATTAGGAATACCATTGTTGGGGTCTCCTTCACATTCTTTGGGTAGTGAACTCATCAAATCTCCCTCTATCATCCCGGTTCCATTAATGTTCATGCCAAATTTTAATTCTGTAGGACCAAAATTCAATCTGCCAGCCACCACAGTCATACCTGTTATATTTAACTGATAACCTGGCTGAGGCGAAATAGTAAAATCAATTCGGTCATTGGCATCATAATCAAATTCGTCAAGTGGACCTTTGATAGGATCAAGATAGGGATCTATACCATTTGTTCGAACTGTGTAGCCTGTGTCGCATCGGTATCCTAAATTACCGGCAGTATATAGTGTTGTTCCGCTGGCGTTAGCATCAACGTAAACAGGTAGACCGTTTAAGTCGCCAGCATAGTCGTAAATTACCTGACCATGTAATTTTACAATGGTTGTAATTAAGAGAATTAAGAGTGTTGTTAAATGTTTCATTTTTATTTAGTTTGTTATTGTGTAAAGCTAATGTGATTTGGACGTTTCTATTGTGACTTAAGTCACAATAGATTAAAATATTTTATCAGTAATATTTTTAATGTAATGTTTCATTTTTAACTTGAATAATTCAATATAAAAAATCAAAATTCCATTTTTCCCTACCCGTTTTGTCTCCTCAACTTCTTTTTGATTTTACATCGGAGAATTCATAGGATTTATATAGGATGTTAAAACTTTCTAACTTCCAAGCATTTTAAACACTTCTACAGTTTTCATGTCAATATCTTAATATTCACCCCATCACCTTTTGCACATTAAAGGGGCATAGCTTAGAATTTTAAAACTATCTAATTAGCTAAATCCCCGCCTCTAACAATTAACGACTCATCAACTTTACCTACCTTTGCACTCCAATTAAAAAAAGCTGTAATGAGTGACGATAAAAAGATTATTTTCTCAATGGTGGGTGTTAGCAAAACGGTTCCGCCACAACGACAAATTTTAAAAGATATTTACCTCTCTTTTTACTATGGTGCCAAAATCGGTATCCTTGGTTTGAATGGTGCAGGTAAGTCAACCTTAATGAAAATTATTGCCGGAATAGACAAATCCTTTACCGGTGAGGTTGTGTTTTCTCCAGGCTACACTGTTGGCTATCTCGAGCAGGAGCCTAAGTTAGATGAGCGTAAAACAGCAAAGGAAATTGTCATGGAAGGTGTTCAACCCATTGTTGATTTACTCAAAGAATACGATGATGTAAATAACAAAATGGGTGAAGAGGAGTATTATTCCGATGCTGATAAAATGGACAAACTTCTCAATCGTCAGGCTGCACTGCAAGAAAAAATTGATGCTTCAGATGCATGGAATCTTGACAACAAAATTGAAGTAGCTATGGATGCACTTCGTTGTCCTGAGGCCGATGCTCCCGTAAATATACTTTCCGGTGGTGAACGTAGAAGACTTGCTTTATGTCGCCTGTTGTTGCAACAGCCCGATGTGCTGCTACTTGATGAGCCAACAAACCATTTGGATGCAGAGTCGGTTGATTGGTTAGAACAGCATCTTAAACAATATGCTGGAACTGTGATTGCCGTAACGCATGACCGTTATTTTCTGGATAATGTTGCAGGATGGATTCTTGAACTTGACCGTGGCGAAGGCATTCCCTGGAAAGGAAATTATTCAAGTTGGCTAGAACAGAAATCAAACCGACTTGCACAGGAAGAAAAACAGGAAAGCAAACGTCAGAAAACTTTACAACGCGAGTTAGAGTGGGTACGCATGTCGCCCAAGGCACGTCAGTCAAAAGGAAAGGCACGTTTAACTGCCTATGAAAACTTATTGAGTGAAGATGTAAAACAGAAGGAAGAGAAACTGGAAATATTTATTCCTAACGGGCCACGCTTGGGTAATGAGGTAATTGAAGCTGTTAAAGTTTCAAAAGCTTATGGAAATAAAGTTTTATATGATGATCTTAACTTTAAATTACCCCCAAACGGTATTGTTGGAATCATTGGTCCTAATGGTGCAGGAAAGACAACAATTTTCCGTATGGTAATGGGACTTGAGCAACCAGATTCCGGAACGTTTAAAATTGGTAGTACGGTTCGCATTGGCTATGCCGATCAAACACATAAAGAAATTGACCCTGAAAAAACAGTGTGGGAAGTAATCTCCGGAGGCAATGAATCCATTGAGCTGGGTGGTAAGCTTCTGAACTCACGTGCTTATGTTGCACGGTTTAATTTCACTGGTGCCGATCAGGGAAAAAAATGCGGAGTACTTTCCGGAGGCGAGCGCAACAGATTGCATTTAGCATTGACGTTACGTAGCGAAGCCAACGTGTTGTTGCTTGATGAGCCTACCAACGATATTGATGTAAACACATTGCGTGCATTAGAAGAAGCAATTGAAAACTTTGCAGGTTGTGCAGTAATCATCAGCCACGACAGATGGTTCTTAGATAGGGTGTGCACGCACATTCTTGCTTTTGAAGACGATTCGCAGGTATATTATTTCGAAGGTGGATATTCCGACTATGAAGAGAATAAGAAAAAACGATTAGGAGATGTAACGCCTCATAGAGTAAGATATAAGAGCTTAGTTAAGAATTCGTAATTCAAAGCATCGCAGATTTGTATATTCGTAAAGATTCGTAATTAATGAAACCACTCATCCCTAAAGGCACACGTGATTTTTCGCCCGTAGAAATGGTACGGAGAAACTTTATTTTCAATACCATCAGAAAGGTATATGAACGCTATGGTTTTGTTCAGATCGAGACACCTGCTATGGAAAATCTATCAACACTTGAAGGTAAATATGGTGAGGAAGGTGATAAACTTTTATACAGAATTTTAAATTCAGGCGAAGTTGTTCCGGATGCAAAATCAAAAGGTGATAGTCTGAAAATTTCTGATTTGGCAGAGAAAGGTTTGCGATATGATTTAACCGTACCATTTGCTCGCTATGTGGTAATGCATCAGAATGAAATTAGCTTTCCGTTTAAGCGCTATCAGATGCAACCTGTCTGGCGGGCAGACCGTCCACAGAAGGGGCGTTATCGCGAATTTTATCAGTGCGATGCCGATATTATAGGCTCAACCTCATTGATCAGCGAAGCGGAGTTTCTTCTGATTATTCAGGAAGTCTTTAGGAGTTTGCAGATTGGTGTTGCCATTAAAATCAACAACAGAAAAATTCTGGCAGGCATTGCCGAAGTTATTGGTCATTCTGATAAACTGATTGATATAACCGTTGCCATTGATAAGCTCGATAAAATAGGCGAACAAAAAGTTAAGGAAGAACTTTTGGCTAAGGGGCTTTCATCAGATGTAGTCGAAAAGATGCAATCACTTTTCGAAATACGAGGTGATTTTGAATCAAAACTTAATTTCCTGAAATCATTTTTGACTGAGTCTTCAATTGGATTAAAAGGTATTGAAGAGACAGAAAATGTAGTAAATTATCTTCATGCATTTGGAGAACATCTTAAAAATCTTGAATTAGATATTACCCTTGCACGTGGGCTTAATTATTACACAGGCTCAATTTTTGAAGTGAAGGTTAATGACTCACGTTCAACATACAGTGGCAGTGTGCTTGGCGGAGGACGCTATGACGACCTGACCGGAATTTTTGGCCTGCCTAATGTCAGTGGTGTTGGTATTTCATTTGGAATAGACAGAATTTATGATGTCATGCTGGAAATGAATTTGTTTGATCAACTACATTTGAGTGAGACGACAACGCAGGTTTTGTTTACAAACTTTGGTCAGGAAGAAGAGCAATTTTGTTTAAAGATTTTGAATGAACTGAGACATGCCGGAATCAATGCAGAGATATTTCCTGAACACTCAGCAAAAATGAAAAAGCAAATGAGTTATGCCGACTCCAAGAAAATTCCTTTTGTAATTTTAATCGGAAAGGATGAAATGAAAAGTGAAAGGCTCACTATAAAAGATATGACAACAGGGCTACAAGAACAGTTAACATTAAACGAAATAATATCTAAGCTAAACAAGGAATAATATTTTTTAGAGAAAGTAACATCAGTAAAAATATGAAACATCAGATATCATCACAACATCTGGATTTTAAAACACTTAATCAAATTATTGAAAGTAAAGCTGCTCTTGAGTTATCTGAAGATGTAGTTAAACGTATTGCGCATTGCCGTAGTTATCTCGATGTTAAAGTCGGCTCACTGGCTGAGCCGGTTTATGGTATTAACACAGGTTTCGGCTCTTTGTACAACAAGAGTATTGATGTTGCAGATTTGGGAAAGCTACAGGAGAATTTGGTGATGTCTCACGCCTGTGGTTGTGGTGATGAAGTGCCGGTTGCTATTGTTAAGTTAATGTTATTTCTGAAAATTCAGGGACTTAGTTATGGCAACTCCGGTGTACAGTTGCAGACTGTTCAACGTTTGATTGATTTTTATAATCACGAAATATTTCCTGTTGTTTATACACAGGGTTCTTTAGGTGCATCAGGAGATTTGGCTCCGTTGGCACATCTGTGCCTGCCACTCATCGGTATGGGTGAAGTGTATTTTAATGGAAAGAAGGTGCCATCAGCAGAAGTACTCAATCAGTTTGGCTGGCAGCCCATCAAGCTACAGTCAAAAGAAGGACTGGCTTTACTGAACGGCACACAGTTTATGAACGCCTATGGCACTTACGCAGTTATGCAGTCGCAACGTTTGATGTTGCTTGCAGATATAATCGGAGCGCTGTCATTAGATGCTTTCGATGGCAGAATTGAACCATTTCATCACCTCATTCATCAGATACGCCCACATAAAGGGCAGATAGCAACAGCATTGCGTTACCGTCAGTTATTGTCGGATAGTGAGATGATAAGTAGAAAGAAAGCACATGTTCAGGACCCCTATTCATTCAGGTGTATTCCGCAAGTGCATGGTGCCAGTAAAGATGCACTGGATTATGTGAGCTATGTGATATTTAATGAAATAAATTCTGTTACCGATAATCCCACAGTCTTTCCTGACGATGATTTAGTCATTTCAGCAGGAAATTTTCATGGACAGCCCTTGGCATTAGTTCTTGATTTTTTAGCTATTGCATTAAGTGAGTTGGCAAATATCTCCGAGCGCAGAACCTATCAACTTATTTCCGGACAACGTGGTTTGCCTTCATTCCTTGTTGCAGATCCTGGGCTGAATTCCGGAATGATGATTCCACAATACACGGCAGCTTCTATTGTAAGCCAGAACAAACAATTGTGTATGCCAGCATCTGTTGATAGTATTGTATCAAGCAATGGACAGGAAGATCATGTGAGCATGGGTGCCAATGCAGCAACAAAATTGTATAAAGTACTCCATAATACAGAGAAGGTATTGGCAATTGAGTTGCTCAATGCCGCACAGGCATTTGAATTCAGAAGACCTTTAAAATCATCTGCTCCATTGGAATCTTTTATGAGTCTTTTCAGAAAAGAAGTTTCATTTATGAATAAAGACAGGATACTTTATACAGATATACAGACTTCAATAAACTTTTTGCAGTCAGTAAATGTTAATCAATACGAATAAATATAAAATTAAATAACTCAAACATTAAAAATCATTATGGCAATTAAAAGAAATGCAACAGCCTTTTGGAATGGCTCAGGCAAAGAAGGTAAGGGAAAAGTAACAACACAAAGCACTGTCTTGAATCAATCACAGTATTCTTATAATACACGCTTTGAAGATGGAGTAGGTACCAACCCCGAAGAACTGATAGCAGCAGCACATGCAGGCTGTTTCAGTATGAAATTAAGTTTTGTTTTAGGTGCTGCAGGATTTACTCCGGATGCCATTGAAACAAAATGCGAAATTACACTTGATAATGGCGCAATAACCAACTCACACCTTATTCTGAATGCAAAAGTTGCAGGTATCACAAAAGAAAAATTTGAAGAGTGTGCCAATGAGGCAAAAGCCAATTGTCCTATTTCAAAACTTCTGAATACCGACATTACTTTAAGCGCAACATTAGCTTAAAACTCTTTTGAATCAGGTCAGTCGTTTTTACGATTGACCTGATCTGTTTTTAAGTGCAAATGCACTGCAAACATGCAAGGCTGCAGTTTCTGTACGTAGCCTTTTTTCACCAAGAGAAATATTTTCATAACCTGCGTCATTGGCAAGTTTAATTTCATGTTGTGAGAAATCACCTTCCGGACCTATAAGTACTATTATCTGTGCTGCTGAAATTGATTTTTCAAGCGTAATTTTTACACTCTCTTCACAATGCGCAATCAGTTTTTTTGCTGGTGAAGCAGTTGTAATGAATTTCTCAAACGACATCATTTCATGCAGTAATGGCAAATAAACTCTGTTGCTTTGTTTCATTGCTGATAATAATATCTTACTACACCGTTCAGCATTTATATGTTTACGTTCGCTGTAGCGACATTGCAGCGGTGTAATTTTTTCAATACCTAGTTCAGTTGCTTTTTCTAAGAACCATTCAAACCTGTCAATTGACTTCGGAGGTGCAATAGCAATGTGTAATTGATTGCTCGTAGGGTTTTCAAAGTGGTGTGCTGTTATTTCAACCTTGCAGATTTTTGATGCAGCAGAAATGATTCCCTTATAGCTGTTGCCTTTTCCATCGGTAACTGCAATAGGGTCGCCAATTTTATGACGAAGCACACGTAAGCAATGAGCACTTTCTACTTCATCTAACGAAATAGTATTATCTTCAATAGCTGTGCTGTAAAATAATTCCATCAGGCAAGTGTATAAAATTCTACTTTCTCTGAATGATTGGCTTTTAAAACACCAACACTTATCAGATTTACAATAATTCTTGTTGCCCGCCAACGCGAAATGTTAATGAGCTTGCAATATTGTTTCAATGTTATTCTTTTATGGATAATTAAATACTCCATCAATGCTTTTTCTTTTTCCGAAAATTCAATTAGTGTTGACCTGCTGTCTGTTTTCTTTCGTAAAACATCAACCATCACCTTGCTGGTCAGCAGGGTCTGATCTTTGATGCGCATATATACCCACCACTTTTCGTTTTCGTCTTTGGCAAAAACTGGTTTATGCTCACTCTCCGGCACAGATACTTCCAGAATAATTTTGTCCGAACATTGCCACTCTTTAAATGCAACTGCAACCATGGGATTGCAATAATTTGTTGCAGCCTTATCAATCATAAATTTTTCTTCTTCCGGAATGATGCCACAAACAGTTCTATCATCATTTACTCCTATCAATAATTTTCCTCCATTACAATTCGCAAAAGAGCTTATTGTTTTTGCAATCTTATGTACGCTGGTAATTTCTTTCTTAAAATCCAGAAATTCACTCTCACCGGAATCAAGCATTTTTCTTACTGCCGTTGGAATCCTTATGGGGTTCTGTATTTCTTTATTCTGACGGAAGTAGTTCATGGAGTAAATTATTTAACGAAGCATTTAAATGAGTAACCGCCAACTCAATTTTCCAGTTGTTACGATTACGAGGCTCAACCATGTTGCTGATAGCTCTAAGCTGAACAACATCTGCATTCAGCATCATACAAACATAAAAACAGGCAGCACCTTCTAACGACTCAATTTGACCTGTATTCGTTTTTTTCAACTGTTTAATACTGTTTTCATTACCATGAGCTTTGTTGACAGTAATGGCATTTACTTTTTTAGTTTTTTCTAAAGAATGTGTTGTAATAATTTTTGGAGTAAGCCATTTTTCTTTGAAAGGAAATTCATTGCCATCAATTAATCCTAAATCGAAAAGATTAATAAAATTTTCATGATCTTCAGAACCACTATCAGCAATCTGTTCGGAAATTACCTGAACAACTTCACCAGGATTAATATTTTCATCTAAACTTCCGGCAATACCTGCATTAATAACCAAATCAAAGTGCTTTTCTTTCAGTTTCTTGGTCAGATGAAAAGCTGTTGCCAGAATCCCTGGACCTGATATCAGCGTTTCTACCTTATGACCCTTATAAATATGAATTTCTTCAGATTTTTCTATCTGAAAGAGGCTTATTTCTTGTTTTGTTGCTGCAATTATCAGTATATTCACAGGGTGTAAAATTAATGTTTTAACAGTGGCATTGGTTGAGATTTTTACCTTTGCAGAAATTCATCTATTGAATGATTTATATTACCAGAAAAGAACGGTTTAATGCAGCTCATAAATTGTATAAGCCGGAATGGAGTGAGGAAAAAAACAAAGAGGTATTTGGCAAATGCTCTAATCCAAATTGGCATGGTCATAATTATGAGTTATTTATAACAGTCAAAGGCATACCTAATCCTGAAACAGGTTTTGTGATTGATTTGAAAGTTTTAAGCCAGATTGTTAAAGAAAAAGTAATTGATCCGCTAGACCATAAAAACATCAATCTCGATGTGAAATTTATGCAGGGAATTATGGCATCAACAGAAATGCTTGCAGTGCAGATATGGAATCAGTTACATGATGCCATTGGGAGTCATGGAGCCTTACTTCATGCTGTTAAACTCTTTGAAACAGAAAATAATTTTGTTGAATATTTTGGAAACGAAAAATGAATAAAGGCCCACAGAATTTAATTGATGATGATGATGACCCGGAGGGATATCGTAAGATAGACCATTACAATCATGATTCATTAAACAAATTGTCACAAAGTTATTTTGAAGTTTTGCAGAACCTGGGAGAAAATACTTCACGCGAGGGTATTGTTAAAACACCGGAACGTGTTGCAAAAGCAATGCAGTTTCTCACACAGGGCTATCACTTGAATGCAAAAGAAATTTTAGAGTCGGCACGCTTTCGAGAAGATTACAAACAAATGGTTATTGTAAAAGATATTGAAGTATATTCTTTATGTGAACATCACATGTTACCATTTTTTGGCAAAGCACATGTTGCCTACATTCCCAACAATTACATTGTAGGGCTGAGCAAGATACCACGTGTTGTTGATGTCTTTGCCCGCAGATTGCAGGTGCAGGAAAGACTTACTGTTGAGATTCGAGATGCCATTCAGGAAACCTTGTCGCCTCTTGGAGTGGCAGTAGTTATTGAAGCCAGACACCTTTGCATGCAAATGCGCGGTATTCAAAAACAAAACTCTGTAACAACAACTTCTGCATTTACTGGCGAATTCGAAAATGACAGAACACGTAGTGAATTCTTACGCTTAATAGCTGACAAACATATTTAAAGCTCATGACGCAGAAAAAGTTTTTGGTATTTGTTGTTGAAGATGATCGTCATCTGCAGAAAATGATTGTAGATTACCTAACAGAGCATTTTCCTGATATTGAAATCAACCTATATAAGACTGGTGAGGATGCCCTCATTGATTTAAAATTAGGTCCCGATTTAATTATACTTGATTACTTCCTGAGTCTTTATGATAAAGATGCCATGGATGGATTAACCGTTCTTTCACACATCAGGCAAGCCAATAAAACTGTACGTGTAGTAATGTTTACCGGACAGGAAGACCCTGATGTAGCAGCTATGGCTATTAAGATGGGCGCATTTGACTATATTGTAAAATCACCTGAAAGTTTCAACAAACTAAGTGATATTATCACGCAGCTCAAAAAGCAAATTATAAACGAAACTCCTCCCTTTGACAAACGATTGTTGATAGTACTACTCATTGGTATCATCATGCTTAGTGCCTTATTTATATTCAGGCATTAAAAGTGAAAGTAAGACAATAAAAAAATGAAGTTGCCTTATTTAATAGTAGTAATAATATTTGCATTCGGCAGTATCAATTGCCATGCTCAAACAAAAAAGAAAATGGAGAAAAACAATCCTTTATTATGCAATCCTGACAGTGGTATTTGCGAAATCCCGGTTAAAGGACATACTATAACAGAAAGCAGCAACATAAAATCAGAAAAGAAACTAATAAAAGTAATTTACTATACTGACCCGATTTGTTCTTCTTGTTGGGGCATTGAGCCACAGCTACGCAAATTAAAATTGGAGTACGGTAACATTATTGAAATAGAATACAGAATGGGAGGTTTGTTGCCCGACTGGAGTTACAATAGTGGAGGAATAAGTAAGCCATCAGATGTTGCTCACCATTGGGATGAGGTTAGTGTTTATTATGATATGCCAATTGACGGTGATGTTTGGTTAGAAGACCCATTACAATCATCCTATCCACCCTCTATTGCAGTAAAGGCAGCCCAAATGCAAGATCATGAGAAAGCAATTCTGTTTTTAAGAGAGATAAGAGAAATGGTTTTTCTAAAGAAACGGAATATAACAAAGTGGGAAAATTTAGAATCGGCAGCTAAGTCTGTGGGATTAAATTTAAATAAGTTTAAAGAAGATTACGATGGAAGAGCAAAAGAGCTTTTTAATGAAGACTTAGCATTAGGCAAGCAGTTAGGTGTAAGAGGTTTTCCGACTATGTTTTTTACAGATACATTGGGAAGGACAGAAACTGTATTTGGATCAAAACCCTATGATGCCTTTGAGAGCACAATCATTAAACTTCTGCCTGATGTACAAAAAATCAACTATGACAAAAGTACGGCAGCAGTATTTTCACACTATCAGTCATTAACAGCAAAGGAATTTTCTGTACTGACAGGAACAGCAAGACAACAAAGCGAACAAGTACTTACTGATTTGGTGGCAAATGGTAAGTTAGAAAAACTTACAACAAAAAACGGATCCATTTGGAAATTGAAAAATGCAGAACAATAATAAATAGTGAATTGCTTGTATTTGTCAGGTTGCAAGGCTCAAATAGTCGTAATTAAAGAAACACCATTAAATTCCACATTTCACGCTCTTCAAATCACCAATTCTCCAACACGATAATTTCCAAATTCTTCAAACTTCTAACTGTTCATCGAAATAAGAAACTCTTCGTTTGATTTTGTTCCTCTTAAACGGTCAAGCAAAAATTCCATAGCTTCCATTGGGTTCATGTCGGCTAAGTGATTTCTTAAAATCCACATACGCTCCAACATTTTTCTGTCCAGCAAAAGATCTTCACGTCTTGTACTTGAAGCAACTAAATCAATTGCCGGATAAACGCGTTTGTTACTTAGCTTGCGGTCAAGCTGCAACTCCATATTACCCGTACCTTTAAATTCTTCGAAGATTACTTCGTCCATTCTTGAACCGGTGTCAATTAACGCTGTTGCAATGATGGTTAATGAACCGCCTTTTTCTATTTTACGTGCTGCACCAAAAAATCTTTTTGGCTTGTGAAGTGCGTTCGAGTCAACACCACCGGATAATATTTTTCCGGACGCAGGTGCAGTGGTATTATAGGCACGAGCCAGTCGTGTAATGGAATCCAATACAATTACAACATCATGCCCACATTCTACCAAACGTTTAGCTTTTTCTAAAACAAGGTTGGCAATTTTTACATGCTTGTCGGCAGGTTCATCAAAGGTCGAAGAAATAACTTCGGCTTTCACACTGCGTGCCATATCTGTAACCTCTTCAGGCCTTTCATCAATCAACAATACTATCAGATATACTTCAGGATGGTTGGCCGCAATAGCATTGGCAACTTCTTTTAAAAGTACTGTCTTACCTGTTTTCGGTTGCGCAACTATTAACCCACGTTGTCCTTTTCCAATAGGTGAAAACATATCCATAATTCTTGTGCTCATGGTGCTGTTCTCTCCGGAAAGATTTAGTTTCTCAAATGGGAAAAGTGGTGTCAGATAATCAAATGGAATACGGTCGCGAACAATTGTAGGTTCAAGGCCGTTTATCAATTCTACCTTCGTCAGTGGGAAGAATTTTTCTCCTTCACGTGGTGGACGAACTTTGCATTTTACAGTATCACCTGTTTTTAATGCAAACGCTTTAATCTGTGATTGTCCAACATACACATCATCCGGTGAACTTAAATAGTCATAGTCTGATGAGCGCAAAAAGCCATATCCTTCAGGCATAATTTCTAAAACACCTTCTGCATTGATGGCATTATCAAACTCAAAGTAGTCGTTCTGCGGACGAAAATTATTTTGTTGTTGATTGTCCGGAAATCTACGCTCTCTGTTCCTTTGTTGAAAATCGTTTTGCTGTTGTTGCTGCGGCTGTTGATTTTGTTGTGGTCTTTCTTCAATAGCTGTTTTTGCAGGTGGTGTTATAACTTCCTGTGGTGCAGGAGTAACTTCAGTTGTTTTATTGACAACTTGTTGAGGAGATTCATTTTTTTGTGGTACTCCGGCAGGAATAATTCTTTTTCTTCTAGGCTTATCGGCATCATCCTGGGCTTTTGTTTCTGATGTTACTTCATTAGCAACAGATGCTGTTACAGGTTCTTCAACAGGTTTTTCTGCAGCAGCTGGTGCGGCAGCAGGTTTATGTTCCTTTTTCTCATGACGCGGTTTCTCATGACGCGGTTTTTCATCTTTGGGCTTATCGGCTTTTTTTGATTTTGCCAATTCCGGATGTATAGCCTGATGGTCAAGAATCTTATAGATAAGGTCCTGTTTTTTTAAGCCTTCGTAGTTTTCAATGTTAAGCTCTTTGGCAATTTCGCGTAGCTCGGCTACAAGCTTGTCACTAAGTTCGAGAATATCGTACATGAATTTGTAGGTATAAAGTAAAAAGAATTATGTTCTTGTGGATGATAAAATATTATATTGGAATCGGATTTTTGAACGGGGAAAAATGCTTTGGCTTTCGTTCAAATTCTGTGCAAACGTAAAACAATTATTTTTCTTTTGCAAAAAAGATTCTTTAAAAAGCATAATTTCACCACATAACCTATTTTTGACACATTAAAATTTCAGAAACATGATTCAAAGGATACAGTCAATCTATCTTCTTGCAGTAGCTGCTAGTATGGCCAGCTTGTTTTTCCTGCCTTTCAGCTCGGTAGAAACCGCTGAAAATGGTGTTGTTTCCATGCATGTTTTTGATGTTATGGGGCATAAAACTTTTCAGGACAATATTCAAACTCAAAATGCACCATTTTACCCTATTCTGATTCTGACTCCTGTTGTTATTGCTTTAAGTTTATTGAACTTGTTATTATATAAACACCGTTTAAAGCAAATCAGACTTTGCCAGTTGATAATGCTATTGATTGTAGTACTTGTGGTTTTGATTTTTCAACAATCAGAGACCAGAGCAACAGACGTTACACATGTAGTCTATCATATTGGAACCTATATTACAGTTGTTGCAATAGTTTGGGTTTTTCTTGCTTCAAAGGCCATTAAGAAGGACGAAGAATTAGTTCGTTCAGCTGACCGGTTACGCTAAGATATTTTTGTTTTCGAGAGAGCCTCTTTGCGCGAGCTCAATCACATCAAGCTCACCAATTTTATTTTTATCAACGGTAAACTTTACCATTGTGCGTACATGATGAAAACCATGAACACCAGCTGCCCCAGGGTTGATGTGCAGCAGCCCCGGAATTTTAGGGTCTGGCATAACTTTCAAAATATGTGAATGACCGGAAATAAAAAGAGAAGGTCTTTCCGTATAAATGGATTTCTTAATTTCAGATGCATAATTTCCGGGGTAACCGCCAATATGTGTCATCCAGACTTTAACGCCTTCGACTTGAAATTTCTGATGAAGCGGATGAACTTTCCTTACATCCTGCCCGTCAACATTTCCATAAACCCCCTTCAACGGTTTTATAGAAGCTAAAAAATCGCTGACTGCCATATTGCCAAAATCACCTGCATGCCATATTTCGTCCACATCTAACAAATATTTTACTATTGTCTGATCAATAAACCCATGTGTGTCTGAGAGCAGTGCAATTTTTTTCAAAGTGTTGTAAAAAAATCGGTTATTTTCTGACAAATGAATTCCACTTCATCATTCTTTAAATCATAAAACATAGGCAGACGTAATAGTTGATTGGTCAGCATATCCGAAACAGGCAATACACGCCCATCATGCTTAGTGGCATAGTATGCAGATGTATGTAAAGAAATGTAATGAAATACAGCACTGATATGATTCTTTTTAAGATGATCAATTAACTTACTTCTGGTTTCAAGATCGTTTAAAACAATAAAAAACATGTGTGCATTATTGGTAGCATAATCCGGAATTACAGGAAGCTTTAAAAAGCCTTTTGCTTCAAGTGGTTTCAGTAAGTTAAAATAACGATTCCAAATTTCTAGTCTTCTGGTTTGAATTTTATCTATTGATTCTAGTTGTGCCAACAACATGGCTGCAGTAACTTCGCTTGGCAAGAAAGATGAACCTACATCAACCCAACCGTACTTGTCCACTTCTCCTCTGAAAAACGCAGAACGGTTTGTGCCTTTCTCCCGGATTATTTCAGCGCGTTTTTCAAATCGCTCATCATTGATAACCAACATTCCGCCTTCACCGCTTATAATATTTTTTGTGTCATGAAATGAAAATGCAGACAAATGGCCTAAACTGCCCAATGGTTTTCCTTTATAAAAAGAATCAATTGCCTGTGCTGCATCTTCAACAACAAATAAGTTGTGCTTTGCTGCAATGGCATTAATACTATCCATGTCGCAGGCAACACCGGCATAATGAACAGGTACTATAGCCTTTGTGCGCAATGTAATTAATGATTCAATTTTATTTACGTCAATATTTGCTGTATCAGGATTGCTGTCTGCAAAAATTATTTTAGCACCTCGCAGCACAAAAGCATTTACTGTTGATACGAATGTGTATGATGGCACAATGACCTCATCACCTTCTTTTATATCAAGCAGAATAGCGCATGCTTCTAATGCATCAGTGCATGATGTGGTAAGCAAAACTTTTTTAAAGTTATATTTCTGTTGTAAAAACTGATGGCAGCGTTTTGTGAAATTCCCATCACCCGAAATTTTTCCTGAGGTAAATACTTCTTTTATGAAGTCTATTTCCTTGCCGGTAAGATGTGGTTTGTTAAATGGAATCATAATTTTTACTGTCTGATAAATTTTACTCTTTTATTTAATGATTCTGATGTAGCTCCAATAATGTAAACACCTTTACTCAGATAGGGGAGTCTAAAGCTCAAGTTTTTGAAACCGGCATCTGAAGCACCCTGATAAAGTGTGCTTAATTTTTTACCTGCTGCATCATAAAGTATTAAGGTTATTTCTGCACTTGCAGGTAAATTCAACTGAATAGATAATAAATCATCAATTGGATTAGGACTTACCGTCATACTTCCATTTTCCGGCATTAATGAAATGCATTTCTCGTTGTTATCCGGATTCAGATCATTGCTATTGTTTACATTTTTTATACGCACACAAATAAAGTCGGGCAAATCTGACGGATTGATGGCAATACTGGTATGTAAGTCATAATTTTTTTCTGTTGCATAAGGTATTGTTTCATTACCGTTTTCTATAAAAGAACCTTTTCCTTCAGGCTGTATCAATAAATCAAAATTGTTGACAGTTGTGTTTCCTACATTTGACAATAATGCAGATAATGAAAGATAATTGTCGTTAATGGTATAAGACAATGATTTTAACCAAAGGTCAACATAAGGAACAATAACATCAAAAGGTTTTAGCATTTGAGCGGTACAATTAAAAATACTTGAGGCAGTAAGTGTAATTACATAACTTCCGGTATCATTAAAAATATGCGTTGGATTCTCATTTAGGTTCAAGGGTGATCCATCGCCAAAATCCCATGAATAGGATGTTGCACCGGTGGTACTATTAATAATCTGAACATTATTGCCGGGAGCACCTGTTGGCGGCACAATACTGAATGCAATGACCGGTACAGGTTTCATATTCACTACTGAAACAACGGTGTCATTACAACCTCCGGCAGCGTAAGCTATTAGTGATACTGTGTAGTTGCCGGTACCGTTATAAATATTTTGAGGTGAATGTTGTGAAGAAGTATTGCCGTCACCAAAATACCAATGCCATCCGTTTATCTGTGCGCTAACACTATCTGTTTGGTTAATAAAATCAACAGGTGAATTCTGGCAGATTCCATTTGATATGAAAGCTGCATCAGGAGTAGGATATATGGTCAATGTGTCGTAAATTGTTTTTTGGCAACCGAATGAATCTGTCACAGCCATTGAAAACGGATAGGTTCCTGTGGAAGCATATAAGTGTGTGGCGTTAGGTGTAAAGGCATAAGTGTTGTCACCAAAATACCATGTCCATGCATAGGCAGATATATTTCCATTCGGATAATAATTAAATGCAGTTTGTTTTCCTTTACAAACACCGTTATGTGATATGGTAAAATCCGGTTGTGATCGCACAGTAAAATTAAATGATTTGCTATTGCTGCAACCATCTAATGTCGTCACAGTCAATGTTGCTGAAGCACTTCCTGCATTGTTAAATATAGCAAACGGATTGGGAAGATTGCTTGTGTTGCCATTGCTGAACTGCCATTGCCATTGTGAAATGCTGCCATTACTTATAATGCTGGTATCAAGAAAATATATTTCTGTATTGGCACAGCGTAGCGGTTGAACATAGAAGCCTGCAACAGGATTTTCAAAAATCTGAACAAACTGTGATGTGGTGTCCTGGCAACCGTTGTTTGATGTTACACGCAATAACGCATTATAACTTCCCGGAACTGCGTAAATGTGTGAGGGGTTTTGTGTCTGAGAAGAATCACCATCACCAAAATACCAGTTCCATAGCACAATGCTGGAACCACTGCTTACAGTTGATTGATCTGTAAAATTGGTTAAAACTCCCTGACAGCCGTTGCCTGTAACGAATGCTGCAGAAGGCCCTTCGAGAATTTGTATAGTTTGAGAGTAGGATGCAGCACAATCATTACCTGAAGAAACGGTTAGTTGCACTGTGTAATTGCCTGCATTATTATAAACGTGTGATGGATTTTGAAGAGAAGAAGTATCACCATCACCAAAATCCCATTGCCATGATGAAAGATTAAAACCAATTGTACTATCACTGAAAGCAATAGCATTGTATTGACAGTTACTTGTTGGAAAACCAAAGTTTACAGAGGGCGGTGTTGAAATGACTATATTCTGATTGAGTGTGTCGGAGCAACCTTGTGATGAATATGCAATTAATGTTGCCGGATAGCTTCCTGCTGTGGTAAAATAAATAACAGTATCTGTTTGCGTTGAAGTAATACCGCTGCCAAAGTCCCAAAAGTAGCTTAGTGCAGTGCTGTCACTAATTGTTGAAGTGTTTGTTAGGTTTACTGTGTCGCCAAGGCATGTTTGCAATGTCAGAAAAGCAGCATTTGGGGTTGCTTTTACCTGCACAGTATTGACTAAGGAATCAATACATCCCAAACTATCTGTTACTGTGAGTTGCACGTTGTAATTACCACCAGACTGAAATATATGATCAGGATTTTGCAGCTGACTGCTAAGGCTGCCATCACCAAAATTCCATACCCACGACTGTAAGCCTGCAGCCGATGAAGACTGGTCTGTTAATGTTGTTGCAGAATTGGCACACGATAAATTATAAGTGAAGTTTACAACCGGTAGTGCATGAATAGTTATCGGTATTACTGTATCTTTTTCACATCCAGCAGTGATGGTGAGTTTAACTTGATAGGTTCCTGGTGAGGTAAATGCATGTTGTGGATTTTGTTGTGTGGAGGTGGTTCCATCATCAAAATCCCACAGCCATCCTGTAACTGGTCCGGAGGGAGAAGAAGATTGATCTGTAAAAGAGATGCTGTCATTAGGGTTAAAACAAGTATTGCCTGAAAAACTAAACTGCGATGTGGGTCCGGTTATAACAAACACACTATCGAAGGCGATGGATTGATATCCATTTGAATCAGAAACGGTCAATGATAATTTATTCCACCCTGTATTGAAGAAACTGTAAACAGGATTTTGATCTTCACTGTATTTGGTATAACAACTATCGAAATAAAGCATGTCAACAAAGTTCAGGGTAGGAATGTCATTTACAATGAACCTTGTAATTGATGAATCAGTAATTGATTCGGCTTGGTTGGGGCCAAAATAAAAAGCAGGTGATGTATAAACGGTTGGTGTATTAGCGAAGTTATTATCGTTAAACTGCAACCATTTTAATTGTTTATTAGCTGAATCTGTAAAACAAACAAAATAGCTTTCAAATTCTTGTGTAATTGTAACAGATTTGTTGCCAATTGAGCCTGTGCCTGTAAAAACAGATAAGGTAGGGGCGTTGCCAAATCCATTGGCGAACGACAATTTAGTCAGATCGCCATTTTTTGAATCAGTAACAAAACCTACAGGTGGTGCACAAGTTGTTACAATGTCAATGTCTGATAATTTAATACTTCCGGAAATGTTAAAGTTATATAATTCTGTAGGCGTATTTGTCATTGTGTTGCCAAATGAAAGGCAGGAAACATTTCCGTTCCCTGTACTTGCTATAAAGGCATAATAATTTTGGTCAGCATGAACAATTTTAATATCTGCAGGGTTTGCTATTGAGTTAAATGATGGCAATGGAGTTAAAACAGGTGTTGACTGAATTCCACCCGGGAAAGTCATCAAATATAATGTGCTGGTAGGAGAGTAGGCGGCTAATCCATAAACATTGGTATCGCCTTCAACAATAAAGTCAAAGCAATTTAATTTTGTAAAACCACCATTAATTATTGGGCTGATTGCTTCATTTGAAAGATGGTTACCAATATAGCCTACCACAAAATTATTGCTTATGCTGTCCATGGTTATCAGATAATAGCCATTTCCTACTTTTAGCAAATCCATATCAGTCATTGTATTTAAGACATAGTTGCTATACCTGAAATATTTATAGGATGTTAAGCCATGAATTTCGCGTGGACAGAAATCCCATTGATAGGTTAATCCGTTTCCTGTAGAGGTATTTATCAGGGGTAGCGCAGTGCCGCTGCAAACAGTGTCAGGTAATGAGAATGAGGCAGTAGGGCATTGTGCTTGTGCATTTCTGCTTAAACTGAATAACAGTGATAAAGCAAAAAATATTTTCTGCATTTTAAGGTGGTTTTTAAAACAAAGTAAATGTATATATTTTTGACTTAAAAAATGAATGAGTTAATATTTTGTTCCAACAATAATCATAAATTGCAAGAGATACGTAAAATGCTGCCCTTCGGTTACATTTTTCATTCTCTTTCTGAGGCCGGAATTGAATCCGATATTGATGAAACCGGAACCACTTTTCAGGAAAATGCCTTTCTAAAAGCCAGTGCCGTTGCATTACTTACTAAGAAGAATTGTTTTGCTGATGACAGTGGCTTGTGTGTTACAGCATTAAATGATGCACCGGGAATCTATTCGGCACGCTATGCCGGTAAAAATGCCACCGATGCCGAAAATAGGAGGAAGTTGTTGGCGGATCTTTCAGGAATAAAGGACAGAAAGGCCTGTTTTGTTACCGTTATTTGCCTAATTTGTGGTGGTAAGGCAAATTATTTTGAAGGAAGAATCTATGGAAATATCACCCATACAGAACGTGGCAGTTCAGGATTTGGATATGATCCTGTTTTTATGCCTGATGGCTATAATCGAACCTTTGCAGAAATGACAGCTGACGAAAAAAATAAAATCAGTCACAGACAAATTGCATTAGGCAAAATGATTACCTTCTTGAGTAATCTTAAAGTTTAAAGGATTGTAATTCTTCCGGAATTTCAACATTTTTAAAACCAGCCTCAATTAATTTCTCTTTAAACTCTTTTTGAACTTCATATTCGCCATGTACCAAAAAAAGTTTTTTAACCGCAGAGGCATCCTGACAAGACAGATATTTTATCAACTCCAAATAATCGGCATGTGCACTGAAGGAAGAAATTACTTCAACATTGGCTTTCACAGGGTATTCATTACCAAAAATTTTAATGATTTTATCCCCTCGCATTAAATGCCCGCCAATTGACTCAGGTGTACAATAGCCAACAATAAGAATGGTGTTTCGGCTGTCATTAATGTTGTTCTTAATATGATGTTTTATCCTGCCGGCTTCAATCATTCCTGAAGCAGAAATAATGATACAAGGACCTTTCAGGTCATTAATTTTTTTAGACTCTTCAACTTTTCTAACATATTTGAGATTGCTGAATCCAAATGGGTCATCATCATAATGAAGGTAATTTACAAGGTCAGCATTAAAAAACTCACTGTGTTTGCGCATAATATTAGTTGCATCAATAGCAAGAGGGCTGTCAACAAAAACAGGTATTGATGGCAGTTTGTTTTCTGTCTTAAAACGGTCTAATGTGTAAATAATTTCCTGAGTACGGCCCAGGCTGAATGCCGGTATTATCAGTTTGCCTTTTTGATCAACACATGTTTTATTGACAATTTGTAATAATTTCTGTCGTGCATCTGTTGATTGGTCGTGGAGTTTGTTTCCATAGGTAGATTCACACAAAATGTAATCAGCCTGCGAAAAAGGGGCAGGGGCTTTTAAGATTAAGTCATTAAAACGACCTACATCACCACTAAAAGTTATTTGTTTTGTATTGCCTTTTTCTGTAATGAAAACATGTACACTCACGCTACCTAAAATATGGCCTGCATCGGTAAATTCAAAGGCAATTTCATCGTCAAAATGAAAACGTTTGTTGACAGCCACAGGTGCAAAAAGCTTCATGGCTTTTTCTACATCTTCAATTTCATAAATGGCTTCAAGTGCACTTTGTCCGTTCCTTTTTCGTCTTCTGTTGACATATTCAATATCTCCACTTTGAATATAGGCACTATCGGCAAGCATCACTTCACAAAGATCAATAGTAGCTTGTGTGGTAAAGATGGTTTTATTAAATCCTTGTTTTACAAGATTTGGAATATTACCGGAATGATCTATGTGGGCATGTGACAAAATCATCAGGTCAATTTGTTGAGGGTCAAAGTTAAAGCTGCGATTAAGCCTGTCATTATCTTTACCTCTGTTTTGAAAAAATCCGCAATCAAGTAATATTTTTTTGCCGGATGAAGTCTCTATCAGGTGCTTACTGCCTGTAACATTTCGGGCAGCACCATAAAAAGTTATATTCATAAGGATTCAAAAATAATGTATTTATTTGAATAACTTTTTATTAACATTACTTCGATTTTTGCTCAGTGTTTTTAGTTTTGCGGCATAATTCTTTTAAATAAACATCGGTTTATGTCATTTATTCAATATTTTATCCCTCAGGATAAAAAGTTTTTTCCACTTTTTGACCAGGCAGCATTAAACCTGCAGGAAGCCGGAAAAACCATGTGTCAGTTAGTTACCTCAACCGATGCCACTCAACGCAAACAATTAATTCGTGAAATAGAAAGACTTGAACACCGTGGAGATGAAATTACACATGAGATTTTTAAGGAACTGAGCCGAAATTTTATTACACCTTTTGATAGAGAAGACATTCACAGACTGGTGAGTGCTATAGATGATATACTTGATTATATTCATGGTTCATCAAAAAGAATAGATTTATATAAAGTGAAAGAATTTTCTTCAGACATGGTGAAACTTTCTGAGTTGCTTCAAACACAAACAGAAGAGCTAAGACGTGTTATTTATGAGCTGAAGAATAAAAAGAATATGCGCAATATCTCAGAGTCGCTGGTTCTGATTAACTCAATTGAAAATCATGCTGATGATATTTTTGATAATGCAGTAGCAAGGCTGTTTGAAACAGAAACTAATGCAGTTGAGATAATTAAGACCAAGGAAATTTTGTCAGCACTGGAAACGGCAACTGATATGTGCGAAGATGCTGCCAATGTCATAGATTCTATTATAGTTAAAATGGCTTGATGATATGACCCATGCACTTATTGCGATAATCATTCTTGCCTTAGTTTTCGATTTTATTAATGGGTTTCATGATGCTGCAAACTCCATAGCCACAGTTGTATCAACAAAAGTGTTAAGCCCGCTGACAGCAGTTATTTGGGCGGCTTCATTTAATTTTCTTGCTTATTGGATTTTTAAACTAAAAGTCGCAGACACCGTTGCCAAAACAGTAACACCCGACAGTGTAACCTTAATGGTAGTTGCATCGGGTCTTGTTGCTGCTATTATTTGGAATTTGCTTACCTGGTGGTGGGGAATTCCAAGCAGTTCATCGCATACACTTATTGGAGGTTTTGCAGGTGCAGGTATTGCAAATGCAGGAAGCTTTAGTGCGTTGCAGGTTGATAAAGTAATGCCAACGGTCTATTTTATCATTTTAGCTCCAATTCTTGGAATGATTGTGTCGTGGATAATTTCTGTTATTACAATTCATTTGTGCCGAAAATCAAATGTATCTCAGGTAGATAGGATTTTCAGAAAATTGCAATTGCTATCATCAGCGGCATATAGCCTTGGACATGGTGGCAACGATGCTCAAAAAGTAATTGGAATTGTTGGAGCTGCTATGCTCTCACATGGAATGATTTCGGATATTGACCACATACCTGAGTGGGTTCCTCTTTCTTGTTATACAGCTATTGCTTTAGGAACAATGTTTGGCGGATGGCGAATTGTAAAAACGATGGGACAACGGGTAACCAAGCTTACTCCCTTTGAAGGATTTAGTGCTGAAGCAGCAGGTGCATTTACATTGTTTTTTACACAACATTTTAAAATACCGGTAAGTACAACACATACCATTACAGGTTCTATTATTGGTGTTGGACTTACAAAAAGAATTTCTGCAGTTCGTTGGGGTGTTACACTTCAACTTGTTTGGGCATGGGTTCTTACCATTCCTGTTTCCGGGGCTTTGGCAGCTATTATTTTTATTATAGCACGTAAAGTCTTCAGTTAGTTTTTCATTTCACTTTTTCTGTTATGCCGAAAGCAATTTTTATATTAATAAAAGGCATCAATAACTTTTTACGTCAGGACATTAGTTTTTTATCCAACTAAATAGGAGAGTCCGCTATTGACATGTTGATATAAATCACAAACTCTTTTTTGTGTACACATACTTTTGAACATCTCACGCACCGGTTTAAAATCATTATGAAAAGGGCAAGGATGCGACTCTGAACATTTTGTTAAACCTAAGCCGCATTGTTTAAAAACATCTTTGCCGTCAATTGCCTCAACAATATTAATGACGGATTGGTTTCGTTGTTTTAGTGTAATATAAAAACCACCATTAGGACCTTTAACGCTATTTATGATATTGTTCTTTACCAGCTTTTGTAAAATTTTCCCAACGGTATGTTCGTTTTCATTGATGTGTTTAGAAATTTCTTTTATACCGCTTTTGTCTCCCGATTCATACTTCGAACCGAGAAAAATGACTGCTTTAATTGCGGCTTTACAACTTAAACTTAGCATAACTATCGTCCTAAAAATGTTCGACCTTCTTCCGAAATCATTTCCGGATTCCATGATGGATCAAAAGTCAGGTTCAAATCTATTGAATATTCCGGAAACACTTGTTGTACTGCATTTCTAGCATTTTCTGTTATGGATTCACCCATCGGACAAAATTCAGTTGTTAAGGTCATTGTACATGCTATTTTTTTTGCTTCCTCATCGAAATTAATTTCATATATCAATCCTAAGTCAACAACATTGAGTCCTATTTCAGGATCATCAACATGCTCAAGTGCTGCCAAAGCAACTGTACACTTTAAATTGTTATTTGTTTTTACATTCATATTTGCCGGGGTTTATGTGTAACTACTTTTAAAACATTAAACACGTATAGTGAGGCTGCAGTAAGTATGAGAACAGCACCACATTGAATTAATAACAGTTGAATCATTAAACTACCTGTTACAAATAAAAGTAATCCTGCAATATAGGACATACTCATAACTTTAAAAGCTGTGTTACTAAATAAATCTTTTGGGTTAGGAGTTTTTCCGATTCCGGAGCGTTTATGATAAACCTTATTCCACACAATAAATGGTAGTGTTTTAAAGGTCATTCCCAAAATAATTGCAGTTATCCATCCAAAGAAAATTAAAAATCCATAACTCAAAGACAATGCAATATTTTCCTGCGCGTATAAGGTGGCAGTAACAATAGCAATAAGCAACAATATTAATGGAATTATTATCAGCATTACAGCAAGTAATGAAACCTTCATGGGCTCATCAACCTGTTTTCTTATACGATGTTTGAAAGCCGAATAGCAATAAAAAATGAAGAGTGCAATTCCTGCAAAAAGCATTAGCCAGGGCAATAAAATAACTTCTGTAATTTTAATAAAATAGAAAATCAGGATATAAGATATTAGCGCCCCGTTTATGAGTACAAAAATCCACTTCAGCAGTTTTGTGCTGGTATATTTTGAAATCAAGAACATGGGAATCAGTCTTGAGCCTACACCTATTATCAACATCAGAAACCAGCCAATTACACCTGCATGCACATGAAGTGGAAGGTAGTGTAAAGAATCATGCGGAAACATATTGAAAGTAAAGTTATATACTAAGGCAAGTCCTAAAGCACCTGTAAGAAACAACCACAATACCGAGGTAAAAACAAATAAAGCGTGTATGTTTTCTTTCTTGCTATGCGACATGCTTACCCCAAGATTAATTAAATATGCAATGATTGACAATAAGATGAATCTGCCACCCCATTTGGCAGGATTGTGCATGTTGAATGCATAAAATCCATAGACTAGTAATGGAATACCAATTCCGGCAAAAACAAATGAAGCATATGCTAATTTATCACTGTAAAGTTTTCCTTCAATCAGTACAGGTACAAGTTGATGACTAGCACCTAGAATAATCATTGTTCCCCAACCCAATGCCATCAGGTGTGTGATGGCTAAAATGTGAGGCTGAAAGTAATGATCTGTAAAAGCAGAAGAAGACGTTAAAAGTAGTATGGCAGAAATTAAAAAAGCAAATGCGGCATAAATATAAAAGGGCAACACTACTTTATAGGAGGTTGTTTTTATAGAATCAGTAATGATCATACTTTAATTCATAACATCTTAAAAATAAGCAGGTGCACTTCACCATCAGAAATTTCTTTTATTCGATAATCGAATTTTTTTTCAGCTAATTCGGGTAGCAAAAATACAGGAATACGTTTATGATAAACATATAATGCATAATCAGATGGTAGTTTTTCTAATGAATCAAGAATGGTTAACATTGGAAGTGGCATCTCCAAAGCACGAACATCAATAGTTTGAAGTTTGTTGCTGTAATGTTGTATCATTTCATCCCATCCACCAGAAGCGTTAATAGCAGGATTTATTTCGCCCTTGTTGTCTGACTTTTTGTAGAAGTATGTTTCTATGAGGTCATCACTAATGGTGTCTGTATAAGTTATAAAACCTTTTTTCTCTAACATGTTGATGAGTGGAGTAGGCTCAAAAGTGTTAATGATTTTTAAGCATTTTCCCGCTTCCAGACTGTTGACTTTTTCAAGAATCAGGTTTAATGGATCACTGCCTGTAGCTAAAACAGGTCTTACATCAAGTGAAACAATATTCTCCTTTTTTAATGAATTAAAAACCTCAGGCATTTTACTGACCGGTTTCTCAATTGCTTGAATTGTGCTGTCAATCTCAAAACCTAAAGGTTGCAGCTTTACAAAAAAGTCATTTACACTACATCCACCAATTTTTGATGCCATTGCCAAACTTGTACGACCTGCCATAATTTTTCTTAACAACGGATTACGTAGTTTTTCAAACTTAGGACTGATACTTACAATAGCATCAAGTGCATCGGCATTGTGTTTTAGTATAGTAGCAATTTTTGTATTGGCATTTATAGTCATCGAAGAACATTTAATAACAGTACATAATTATAGTAAGATATTGGTTTGATTCACTGTTTTAAACCGTTATAGCACCAATCAGTAATGTACATTCTAAAGGTGTATTATTTTGTATGGCATGCTTTTTCGCTGATGGGAAAATAAAAAATTCACCCGGCTGACCTGAATAATGAGTGCCTTCGATAAAAAACTCCGGATTGCCTTCTAAAACAAATGCATATTCTGTTTTGTCCGGATGTATATGTTCCGGATACTTTGCATGTGGATCAATTTTTACTAACTTAACTGTACCATTGTTGAGATTCAGTAAATCTTTGCCGTAAAAACCACTCACTCTTCCTGATGTCCATGTTTGAAGTGCAGGGTTTATAGTATTTTCCATTGTGTAATTATTTAAAATTTAGTGTTCTGAATACTTTGAATTTGGAAAAACGAGCTTTTTCAGGTTTAATTTATAAAGATGAAATTCACTCATAAGTAACCTGACATAAATACAGAGCTAAAATTGCATCTGGTATCACAAACATAACAAACCATACCTTTCTGCTGCTCTGTATTTATTGACTTTTCGTCTATGTCAGATTTAATGAAACACTACCGGAATTAAATGAACTATAAAGTAATACTAAATGTTTTTTTTATTTTGTTATCAGCTCTTTTTCAAGCTCTAGTGCTTTTGGAAAAAGAATGTTGTTTTCCAGGTGCACATGAGTATGCAAATCTTCTTCAAATTCTTCAAGTAATCTGAACAGTAAACTGTAACTTGCACAAGCATCTTCCGGTAAAGTAAAATCATTACTGAGTGTTCTTATTTCACTCATATTTTTACCTGCCGATTCATGTTCAATCTCCATCATATTGATTGGCCCTTTTACTGATCCGATCGATGATTGCTGGACAGATTCTTTGTTGTTTTTTGCTGCTACCATACGTTTAATATAAGGAAACAACACCTGCTCTTCTTTTACCAGATGTGATGAAAACTCTGAACTGATTGCCTCAACCAACTGATTTATTCTTAATAACTCAGGATGATTATGCCCATGTACCCTTGCAACTTTAGCTGCATATCCGCTGATTTCAGGAAGATTATTTTTTACATACGTGTGATGTGTGTTCACAATATAATCTGCCAGAAAATCCAGATTCCATTCATTGTAGGGTAGTGGTCTGTTGGAAACTACTTTTTGTGCTTTCTGTAACTCTTGTTCAACTAGGGTAACATCAATTCCTTTTTCTTCACAAGCTTGTTTAACCGTTTTCTTTCCACCACAGCAAAAATCAATACCATATTTTTTAAAGATTTGTGCCTTGTGCATGTCTTTTGCTACAATTTCTCCGAGGGTCTCATCGCTTTCGCCACTAATGCGTTTTGAAATTTTTACTTTCCACCACTGGGGACCTTGTTCCAGATATTCCCATGTAAATATGTTGCCACGTTCACCTAAAAGCTGATAATAAAGAGGCTTTGGGTCATGATCGTTATGAATAGTTAAACTCTCTCCCGGACTCAGTTCATCAAAGCGTGCGAAAATGGTAGGATGTTTCATTCTTGGCTCTAATAACGTTACGTTTAAAATGTTGTCAACTTCTGCTTGCATAATAATATGTGTTTGTATAATTAATGGCACAAAAGTAATCAAAGAATTCCAATAAAAGTAAATAAATACTTTTAATATTTACTGATTTTTGTCAGTAATTCGTCAGTTTTTGGTGATTGCCATCAAAAGAAATGAATAATATACTATTCCTAATACTTCAATGTAATGGGGTGTTTAATGCTCTGGTTTAGTCACAGAAAAAAATAGAGAGAAGTTTATTCTTTGTTTTCTTCTGAAAGTGCCGCTTCAATATTTTTATCAGGAATTACCCAAAGAACAGCTGGTATGACAATCAAAATCATACTAATCCATGTTTGCATAAATGCCATCAGGCCGGCTAGTATGTAAATTGCAAATGAGATCATTCCTTTGGTTTTCTGTTTTTTAACAGCTTCAATAAGTTTGGTAGAATAAATATGGTGTGACATGATACACATTTGAAGAGCATAGAAGGCAATAGCACAAGCAGCCAAATTAACAGCGTAAATAAATAGTGGTATTTTCTCTGTAATATTTTCACCCATCCACGCACTAGTAAATGGCAGTAGTGAAAGACAAAATAGTAAACCCATATTGGCCCAGATTATTTTTCCGTTTACGTGATGAACGGTGTGCAATAAGTGATGATGATTGCCCCAATAGATTCCAACATAAATAAAGCTGATTACGTAACTAAAAAATACCGGCCATAAAACTATAAGTGCTTTTAAACTTGTTTCATGCGGTACTCTTAATTCTAAAACCATGATGGTAATTATTATGGCAAGCACACCATCGCTGAATGCTTCAAGTCTTGTTTTATTCATTTGTGTAGTTAATGTCAGGTGATTATAAAATACTTTTTTTAGAAGGAGTTATTAATTTTGTTGCTTATTGATTTTTCAAAACAAAGACTGCTTGTTATATTTTCATACGGGCCGTAGTTTTTCGTTTTTTGAAATTGATGTTTTTGATAAAGTCCTATTGCTTCTTTCATTTTATCACCGGTTTCAAGAATGCATTTTTTGAATTGAAGTTCTGTTGCCCATTTTTCTAATTCATTTAATATTTCAGAAGCAATACCCTGACAACGAAAATCTGGTGCAACATACATTCTTTTTATTTCAACAGTATCTGAATCAAATTCTTTAAATGCTCCACAACCTACAGGCAATTCATCAACATAGGCTATTATTACATTGTTGATTGCATCTGAATGGTTGTATTGTGCAAAGAAATCATTTTTGTCTCCATTTTTAATTTTTAAATCTTTATCAAGTTCTGTTACTAATTTTTTAAAGTTTATATCTTGTGATGTAGCTCTAACTGTTTTTATTTTCGACACTTTAATATTGGTTTAAATTATTACTGTAAAAATATAAATACAATTTAAAAAGTAAAAAGCAAGGTTGCCACAATATTTTTAAGTCAGAATATTACTTAGCTATTGGTTAAATTATTTGTATTAATATTATATTCAGAAAACAAATTTAAGTTTGCTGAATATATAAACACTACGGCAAAACTAATCTATTTTGTTATTTTAAAATTATAGCTATATGAAATTGCAAAACTGGTGGTTTACCACATTACTTGGAACGGAAGAATCAATATTACCCCCACTAAAAGGTGACATAAAAGCGGATGTTGTTATTGTTGGAGCAGGAGCAGCAGGCTTGGCTGCTGCCCATAGGTTCATAGATAAAAAACTTAAAGTTGTTATACTAGAAAAGAATATTTGTGGTGGTGATACGTCCGGAAAGAGTGCCGGATTTTTGACTCCCGACAGTGAGCTGGAGTTGTCACAGCTGATTCGCAGATTTGGAATTACAGGTGCAGCAGACCTCTGGAAAATTGCAACTACAGGTGTAAAAATGATGCATAGCATTGTTGAAACCAATAATATAGTTTGCGATTTTCAGGTTCAGGATAGTTTGTTTTTGGGCATTGGCAAAAGCGGCTGGCAAGACATTATTGAAGAAATGGAGTCCAGAAAATTATTGAAATTCGATCAGCAACTCTATACCAAAGAGAACATTAGAAGTATCATCGGATCTGATGCTTATTCAGGTGCAGTTCGTTACACAGGCACTTTTGGCATTGATGCACTTTTGTATTGTCAGGGAGTGAAGAAATTGTTACTGGAAAATGGAATTGAAATTTATGAATCGTCAGAAGTTGTTAAAATTGAAGATCATTGTGTAAGAACACACTTAGGCTCTGTTAAGGCCGATCAGGTTATTTTTTGTGCTGATAAGCTACAACATGAATTGACACATTATGCCGATAAAGTTTATCATGCACAGACATTTCTTTCTGTGAGTGAACCAATGAGTGATGCTATGATTGCTGACCTGTTTCCGTCAGGCAAGTTTCAGTGCTGGGATACAGATGTGGTTTATTCCTATTTCAGACTTTTGGGAAGTAATCGTTTATTGTTAGGTGGTGGCGATATGTTGACTACTTTTTCTAAACAAGATGTTAACTCTTCAATTGTTATAGATAGGGTTATCAAAAAATTTAAGCATAAATTCCCTCAATTTAATAATCTTGAATTTGTTCAATATTGGCCGGGACGAATTGATTGTACACGTGATTTATTGCCAACTATTGCACGAGATGAAAATAAAAAATGGTTGCATTTTGTTTTAGGCTGCGTAGGACTTCCCTGGGCAACTTTTTGTGGCGACTTTGCTGCACGACATGCGTATGATGACAGCGCCTGTGACGACCATCATTACTATGATTATCTTAGACCCGACAGAGGATTTTTTGTCCCACTTTGGCTCGAAAAAATCTTGAGCAAACAAATAGTTTTTTCACTCAACAATGGTTGGGCCAAATATTATCAGATTGATATAAACACTGCAGAAACAAAACGTATCACACGCATGCGTGAAGCTGAAAATGCTAATCTGCAATAGTTGATTTTTTGTGATAAATATTATACTTCCTTCAACATCAAAAATTAATCTGATTTTTAGTTTCAACTGACAGATATTTGTTCAGTGAATAAATAGTTGTTTTGATTCGAATCTACTTCTATTTCTATATTTTTGTTTTTTTATGTAACATTAAAGAATGGCAATATCAATAAAGACACGTTTTCTGGATACAATTCGCATGGTGAATAAACTGCCTTTGGTAGAAAAATGGTTGGTTCAACAGTCGCAAAACAAACATAGTATTGCACGGAAATTAGTTGGCAGTCAGTATTTGTACAAACCCGGTACCATTCGTAACTGCACCAGAAACGGCATTAATTATCAATTGCACATTAACGATTATCTCGATCATGGTATCTATTTCGGCATGCAAGATCATCTCGATTTTGACAGAGAAAGTCTTCTCCGTTTCATAAAACCTGATTCGAATATTTTGGATATAGGTGCCAATATTGGTGATACCACCTTACAAATGGCAAAAAAGTTAAATGGCAAGGGTCAGATATTTTCATTTGAACCATCACCGGCTGTTTTTGAACGAATGAGAACCAATGTAAGTCTCAATAACTTTAAAAACATTAATCTTTTTAATGCAGGAATGGGTGATGAAGTTGGAGTGCTCAATTTAATATCTCATGGAAGCAATCATTCAGGGGGGGCATTTATAAGTAAGGATGCAAACGATGCTATCAAAGTCGCAGTCGCAACAATTGATAAATTTGTTGCTGACCAAAAACTTTCAAAACTTGATTTTCTAAAAATTGACACCGAAGGTTTTGAGGTTTTTGTCATTAAAGGTGGTGTAAATACTTTTCGGAATTTGAAGCCTTCATTGTTTATCGAAGTCAGTGATTCACTACTGCAGAGAGCAGGCACTTCCGCAAAAGAACTTATTAATCTGTTAAATGAGTTGAATTATCAATGTGTAAGAGTTGACACTCAGGAAAATATTACCGGAGATTATAACTTTGCCAATCAGCATTTTGATATTTACTGCACACCGCTTACATAGTTGAGATTGAGCTAATTAGGTGTTATAATTGATTGCCTGATATTTCAGAAAAAAAACTATCTTTGCCCGCTCAAATTTTTGCAGAAACAATGACTGATAAAAAATCAACCGGTTTTGATGTAGAAG